>JALZVY010000112.1 GCA_023300125.1 Phycisphaera sp. | reverse complement strand
GCCATGAGGGTGATGGCTCCGCCGTAGACCAGGCAGAGGTTGCCCAGCAGGCCGCGCTGCTCGGCGTCGCGTTGGGCGGCGGGGCCCGCGTGGTCGGGGTCGACTTGGTCGGGCAAGGGGGTGTTCATACGCTCGAAAAAAGCGGTGTCGCGTTGCCGGGCGGATTCGGTCGCGCTTGAATAAAACAAGGTGGTGGCCAGGTACCAGCCCCCGGCGATGACGACGTTGGCCAGCACACTGGCGAGGTAGAAATACAGGTTGGTTTCTTCGGCGGTCAGCAGGGCGTCGGCCCCGAGGATCTGCACGCATTGCTGGGGGTCGACGAGGTTTTTGACCGTGAATGACACCGCAAAACCCACCAGCACCGTGGTCCAGGCCGCCCAGGGCGGCACGCGCTTGATGAACAAGCCCAGCACCAGTGGGATGCTGTAGGGCAGTGCCACCAGCGATCCGAACTGCAGCACCAAATCGAAGATGGGCAGGTCTTTGAGGGTGGTGTAGGTCATCGCGGCCATGACGACCAAGACGCCAAAGCCCAGGGTGACCAGCCGGCCGGCCATCAGAAGCTCCAGGTCGGATGCTTTCTTGCGCAGCACCGGGAAGTAGAAGTTCTTGACGAAAATCCCCGCGTTGCGGTTGAGGCCGCTGTCCATCGACGACATGGTGGCGGCGAAGATGCCGCAGAGCAGGATGCCCACCATGCCTCGGGGCATGGTCTCGATGGCCATGGCGACGTAGGCGCCTTCAAAGGCTTTGTCTTCGAGCTTGGGGAACTGCTGGGTGAGGTCTGAAAAGACGATCGAGGCGGCCAGGGGCGGGATAAACCAGATGGCCGGGCCGACAAAGTTCAGGACCGCGCCCAGCAGCGCGGCCTTGCGGGCGTGGGCGGTGTTTTTCGCACACAGATAGCGCGACGAATCGAGCATGTTGTTGGTGCTGACCAGTTTTTGGATAAACACCGCCACGACCCAGAGCCAGACAATCTGCGAGCGGGCGACCAGCGACCAGTCGAAATTCTGCTGGGGAAGCTTGTCGACAAAGCCCCCGAGGCCGCCCACGTCGTGGTGGCGCAGGGCCAGATAGGCCGCGACGATGGTGATGGGCATGAGGGTGAGCACCTGGATGAAGTCGCTGGCCACCACCGCCCAGGCCCCGCCCAGGGCGGCCATGACGACCACCACCACGCCCACGATCAGGATCGTGGTCTCGAGGGGCATGCCGAAAGCTGCGGCCAGAAAGACCCCCAGGCCGTAGAGCCAGATGCCCGCGGCCAGGACGCTCAAGGGGATCTGGATCCAGGCAAAAAACTGCTCGTTCACTGGCCCGTAGCGGTCGCGCACCGCTTCCATGGGGGTGTCCACGCGCATCTGGCGGAAGCGGTGGGCCGTCCAGAGGTAGTTCACCGCGAAGCCCAGGAAGTTGGCAAAGAACACCGTGAGCACGATCGTGCCGTCGCGGTAGGCCTTGCCCGCCATGCCGGTGAATGTGACGGCGCTAAAACTCACCATGAAGGCCGAGCTGCCGGCCATCCACCACAGCATGTTGCCGCCGCCGCGGAAATAGTCGCTGGAGCTTTGGTTGAAGCGGCGCACCACCCAGCCGATCGAGATCATCAGCCCCAAATAGAAAACGATGATGGCGTGGTCGTAGACGGTGAGCGCGGGGCCCATACTCAAGATCGGCATCAACATCAGACTTCACCTTGGCGACAGCGGGAAATGATTCAGAGAAGCGCGATACGCCCTCAGAATAGATCCGAATCACTGCGGGTGAACAGCTTATGCGTGGCCAAGGCCGCCAGGCGTTTTAACGTTCATTCAACGTGTCCCAGATCGCTTGCTGCTGCGGGTTGAATGCGGCGTCGAGGCTGGTGCACTGGGCCAGTTCGTCGTCGAAGCGTTCGCGGGGCACAAAGTTGATGGCGCTGTCGGCGTAGAGGGCGAAGACGCCGTCGTTGTGACGCGAATCGACGCGCTCGGGCAGGCCCACGCTGTCGGCGAGGATGACGCGCTGGCCCAGCAGGTCGAGCTGGGGCAGGGGGTCGTCGTCGTCGTCGGGGTTGTTGGGGTCGTCGGGGACCTGACCCAGCGGGGCCATGCCGTAGCTGGTGAGCACGTTTTGGCCTAGGTGATCCGGCGGGCCGGGGGGCCAGGGGTTTTCGGCGGTGTTGAATGACTGGTCGGGATCGGTCTCGGCGGGGCAGAAAAACGCTTCGGGGGATTCCATCAGGCCGTCGCGAAAGAGCCAGCCGTAGAGCACGAACCGGTCGGCGAAGCCGCTGTAGACGTTGAGGTTGAACTGCAACCGGCCAGCGCGGTAGCCGATGGGCACGCGCTGGTCGTAGGTATTGGCGTAGACCGCGAAGCTTTGGTGCACGCTGCGGAGGTTGGCTTGGCAGCGCACGTCGATCGCCGCGTCGCGTGCGGCGCCCAGGACGGGCAGGAGTAGGCCGATGAGCAGCGCGATGATCGAGATCACCACCAAGAGCTCGATGAGGGTGAAGGCCTTGCGGGTGAGATGGATCATGGGCGGGCGGGTGTGGGCTGGGCGTTGCCGTCGCCAGATCCGGCGCGGGTGGCTTGGTGGCTTAGACGGATGACGGTGTCGGGGCTGTTGAGCACGACGTACAGCGCGCCGTCGGGGCCGGTTTGCACGTCGCGCACGCGGCCCAGGTTTTTGAAGATCTCTTCTTGGTGGATGACGCGGTTGTCGACCACCACCAGACGCATCAGGGTTTCATAACTGAGCCCGCCGGCAAACAGGTTGTTGCGCCAGCGGGGCAATGGATCGCCTTGGTAGAACGTGAGGCCGCAGGCGGCGATGCTGGGGTTCCAGTACCAGATGGGCTGCTGCAGGCCTTCTTGGGCGGTGCGCTCGGTGACCGTGGCGCCGTTGTAATTGATGCCGTAAGAGATGAGCGGCCAGCCGTAGTTGGCGCCCGCGATGACGCGGTTGACTTCGTCGCCGCCTTGGGGGCCGTGTTCGGTTTCCCAGATTTCGCCGGTGACCGGGTGGGTGGCCAAACCTTGGGGGTTGCGGTTGCCCAGGGTGTAGATGCTGGGGTAGACGTCTTTTTCGGCCGTGACAAAGGGGTTGTCTTCGGGGATCGAGCCGTCGGGGTGGATGCGGTGGATCTTGCCGCTGGGTTGGGTGAGCTTTTGGGCCCGGTTCATGCCGCCGCGGTCGCCGACGCTGAAGTAGAGGTGGCCCTCGGGGCTGAAGGCGATGCGGCCACCGAAGTGAACGCGGCTGCCGCTGTAGTCTTGGGGCCGGGCTTCCCAGAGGATTTCGTGATCGACCCAGGCGTGGTCGCGGATGCGTCCGCGGACCACGCGGGTCATGCGGCGCGGCTTGGATGAGCCCTCGGCGACGTCTTTGGGCAGGCCGTGGCTGTAGGTGAGGTAGACCCATTGGTTCTGGGCGTAGTCGGGGTCGGCCACGACATCCAACAAGCCGCCCTGGCCCGCAGCGATCACCGCGGGGATGTCGGCGATGGGTTGGGCGTGGAGTGTGGGGTTGTGTTGGAGGTTTTCGACAAGGCGCAGGCTGCCGCCACGCTCGGTGATCAGGGCGGTGTCGTGGTCGAGGAACGTGATCGCCCAGGGCACGGTGAGGCCCTTGGCCACCGGGGTGAGGCTCAGGTCGTAGTCGCGGGTAGAGATGACTTCTGGCAGCTCGGGCCTGGGGATCTGGGCCTGGTCGTGGGCGTCGTGGATGTAGGCGACCAGCTGCCGGATCTCAGGGTCGGACAGCTGTTCGCCGTAGGCGGGCATGCCGGCCTCGGGGATGCCAAACATGATGTTGCGGCGGATCTGCCCGCCCCCGCCAAACTGCCACAGGCCGTCGGCCAGGCTGGAGGCGCCGCCGCCGTGGAGGTCTTTGCCGTGGCAGCTGGCGCAACTCGCCGCGTAGATGGCCTTGGCCGCGGCGTGGGGAGACGCGTCGGGGGCGGCTTGAGACGTGGCAGAGTGGGCCAGAGCGGCCAGGGCGATCGCGAAAGCGCGTAGAGAAGGTGGGTTGGGCATGAGAGGGAGTTTAGTCCGCGCCGCGTGGGGGAGTACTCGAAACCGCCGGGGCCTGGTGGTGAGCGGCTTGAATCGCGCGGGTGAGGCCGCCGAACCCCGCATGCGGGTTACAAAGTCGTGGTGACGCACCGTAGGCAATGCGTGACGCATTGCCTACGGTTGAAGACCGTGTCAATGCCTCATATGAAAATAGATTCAATGCAAAGATTCAATGTCAATTCAATGGCAACCGCATGCGTTACCACGCTTGCCGTGGTGGTGGGAGGCGCCCACACGGCGCAGGCCGCCCCAGCGCAGGAGATCCCGTAAACGAGCCGCACGCCGGTGATTCCACCGCACCCCCGGTTGCAGATGGACATTGGCACAGGCAGTGCGGATTTGAAGTGGTGGTGTGAGGGCAAAGAGACCCGCGACGAGCGTTTGGCGTGAGGCGCGGCTGGGTTGCTTTATCCACTGGAACGCTTCGGCGGTGCTGGCCGGTGAGTGGCAAGGCAAGCAGTACCTGGGCTGAGCCGAACACATCCAACGCAGGCAAAGATTCCGTGCGAGGTCTACCGGCGGGAGGTTGTAGGCAACTTTAATCCCACCGGTTTCGACGCCGATGTGTGGGCGCGGGCCATCCGTGACGCGGGTATGCGCTACGTCATCATCAACGCCAAGCAACACGATGGTGACGCGGTGTACGACTCGGATATGAGTGACTACAACATCGTGAAGGCTTTGCCTTATGGGCGTGATCCGATGGTGGATCTCAAGGCGGCCTGCGTGAAGCACGGCCTGAAGTTTGGCTTTTACTACTCGCACGCCTTTGACTGGGGCGAGCCCAACGGCCCGGGCAACGACTGGGACTATAAGAACCCGGGCGGCGACAAGAACTTTTTTGGCGGGCGCAACTGGTTTGATGTGCACCCCGAGTTGGCGCCGCGCATCCGCCAATATGTGGATGGCAAAGCCTTGCCGCAGGTGCTGGAACTCATCAGCAAGTACGACCCGGACATCATGTGGTTTGATACGCCGCACAAGCTTCCGCCCGAAGAATATCTGCGTATTTTGCAGGCGGTGCGTGAGGCCAAGCCCAACATCGTTGTGAACAGCCGGGTGGTGCAAGGCTACGACGGCTGGCCGGGGTCTTTTGGAGATTACAGCAGCACCGGCGATCGCGCGGTTGACTTTCGCACGCGAAGCGACGACTGGGAAACCATCCCCACGACCAACGAGTCTTATGGCTACAGCAAGGTCGACCACAGCCACAAAACCCCTGAGTTTTTGGTGCGTGTGTTGGCCAAGGCTGCGGCGCGGGGTGGAAACATGCTGTGAACATCGGGCCCAAGGGCGATGGCGTGATCGACGCTCCGGATCTTGAGATTCTCGCGGGCATGGGCAAGTGGATGGACGTGAATGAAGTGAGCATCCGGGGCACGGCGGGCTCAACCCTGCCGGTTCAACCTTGGGGCGAGTCGACGCGGAAACACAACACGTTTTACCTGCATGTTTTTGAGTGGCCTGCAGATGGCACGCTTGAGCTTGGGGGTTTTACAGGGCAGGTGAACAAGGCGTGGCTGCTGTCGGATCAAACCCAAACGGCCTTGATGCACCAACGCACCGACACGGTGACGGTGCAATTTGAGGTTCCGGCGCACGCCCCAGACCCGGCCAACAGTGTGGTGGTGGTCGAGGTGGACGACGTCAACAAAGTCGAAACGCACCGCCCGCTGTCGAACACCACGGCCACGGTGATGCGTGCGTTCGATGGGGTGGCGGTGGGCGGCGGGTTTAAATACGGCGATGGCAAGGCGTCGCGCAACGCGGTGTCGAAGTGGAAGGACGACAAGCATTTGATGACCTGGCCGGTGTATCTGGCTCAGCCTGGCACTTTTAAAGTCATTGCCGAATACAGGCCGTTTAAGCAGCCCGGTGGGTTTGCGGTGGAGGCGGGCGGGGTCACCTTGCCGGGCACCACAAAGTCCACCCAAAAAGGTTTTGTTGAGCACGAACTGGGCCGCGTGAGCCTTGCGGCGGGCAATCAAACCATCACGATCCACCCCCAGGGTGAACGCGAGGGTGACCTGATGGATCTGCGTGCGGTGCACTTTGTGCCTGTGGGCGCCGCGGGCCACTAAAGGGCCGCGCGAGGCCGCGGGGCGGCGGACTCGCGGTTTTGATTTGGTTGGAAGCAGCGCGCAACACACACTTGGCAGGCCGGGCCTTGGGGCCTATGGCCTGCTTTGTGTTTGTGCTGCGCGTTTTTGCTTGGGCGTGCAATCACGCCGGTGGGGCTAGTCTTGCGTGGCCCAGAGCATGCCGCGGCGGACGATTTCGCGGGCGGTGGGTTCGTTGAAGTCTTTGTCGGTGTGGCCCCAGGCGGCGCAGAAGACCCGGCCTTTGCCCCAGGTTTTGGTCCAGGCGTAGGGCATGACGACGTTTTGGTGGTACAGGCTGGGGTCGCCGGCGGCTTGGTCGAACACAGTGCTGCACAGCACGGTGTTGCCCGGGTCGACGTGGCAGTAGTACTGCTCGGTGCCGATCATCTCGAAGTCGCCCAGGCCGCGGGTGATGGGGTGTTCGTCGTCTTCGAGGTAGACGGTGTAGTGCATCTGGTCGTCGCCGGGATGTGCGACCCACTGGCCGCCGGTCATCCATTGGTATTCGGGGTTGCTGCGGAAGGCGTCGATCATGGCGCCGTGGAAGCCGGCGAAGCCGCAGCCGCTTTGCACGGCGTGGTTGAGGCTCTTCCAGGCTTCGTCGGTGATCTGGCTCATCGTGTGCATGGGCACGATGAGTTTCTGTTGGGCGAGCAAGTCGCTGTCGGCGTAGGTGTCGGATCCTTCGCGCACGTCGACGTGGTAGCCGGCGTCTTCGAGCAGCTGCTTGAAGAGGGCCGCGGATTCTTGGGGAGTGTGGCCGGGCCAGCCGTCGGTGACGATCAGGGCGTTTTTCTTGAGGTTGGGGGTGGTCATGGGCGGGAGTGTAGTGGGGGTTGGGGCGGCGGGGTAGGGAGCCGCGCGGGGCCTCTGCCTTGCCCGGAAGGCGGGTGAGTGCTTGCGTGCTTGAACCCGGCTCTGGGGCTCACGCCTTAATCCCAAAGCCTGGGTGCTTTAAGGCGGCTTTATCCCGCGGATTCGTCGCTGAGTGTGCCGTCCCACTGCGGTGTTTTGGCTTTCAACGCGGCCTTGGCCAGCAGGTGGCCGCCGATGGGGTTGGCCACGCAGAGAAAGAGCATGACCGCGATGGCTTTGACGCCGACTTCGGCGGTGCCCAGGTGGCAGGCGGCGGCCAGCAGCAGGCCGATGAGGCCCAGGGTGCTGGACTTGCTGGCGGCGTGCAGGCGGTGGTAGACGTCGGGCAGGCGGACCACGCCCAGGGCGCCGACAAAGAAAAAGAAGAGGCCTGCGAGTAGGAACACGGCCGCGAGGATGTCGAAGAAGGTGTTCATGCGGGCGCTCCTTGTGCGGGGTCGGTGACACGCCGCACGTTGGCGGGGTCTGGGGCGTCGCCGTGGGGGTGGTCGGCTCGGCCGGCGGTGGCGTGGATGTACTGGGCAAAGCCCACGGTGCTGACAAAGCCCATGATGCCCACGGCCAGGGCGGCTTCGAAGAAGACCATGTCGCCCAGGTAGATGGTGAGCACGATGACGATGCCCACGACGTGGAGGGCCAAGAGGTCGGCGGCGAGCACGCGGTCCGCGAGGCTGGGGCCACGGACCAGGCGCCACAGACACAGCACCATGCCCAGGCTGAGCCCGCCCAGCGCCACGTAGGCGGCGAAGAGCAGGGCTGGGGCGACGGACACCGCGGCGTCGTCGCTGACGTGGTGTGCGGCGGCGTCGCCGGCGGCCAAGAGCGTGGGCACGAGCGTATGCAGCAGGTCAGCAGTCATGGTTAAACACCTCGCGGAGCAGCCAGTGACGCAGCTGATCGACGGCGGCCAAGGCTTGGTCGCGGTCGCGGGCGTACATGGCGTGGATAAAAAGGGTGTCGCCGTCGTCGCTGAGATCAGCGCTGAGGGTGCCGGGCGTGAGGGTGATGGCGTTGGCCAGGGTGGTGACTTCGACGTCGGTGAGCCCCGCGACGCTGTAGCGGAGGATGCGCGGCTCCATGCCGAAGCCGGGGGTGATGATTTCCCACGCCACTTCCAGGTTGGCTTTGACCAGGATGTACATGAAGTAGACGAAGAACTTCATGAGGCCCCAGAGGCGTCCGACGTAGCCGCCGTCACCCGCGGCGTTGGACAGGAGGCTGACAATGCCCAGGCCGATGATGAAGCCCACGACGAAGTCGAAGAAGCTGACGCTGCCGGTGAGCGCGACAAAGACGGTGGCCAGTGCGAGGTTGAGTAGGAATTTGTGGATCACGGTCGGCGCTCCATCGCGGGGTCGTGGGGGGCGGCCGCCATCTGCTGGCCGTGGGCCTGGACGCGGAACTCGGGGCCGGTGCGTGGCGCCGACGGGGCGGGTTCGGGCTCGGGCTCGGGTTCGGGTGTGGGCACCGGGCCGACGTCGGGGACGGGATCAGGGGCCGGCTGGGCGACGGGAAGATCCTGGTGGGGATCAGGAGTGGGGTCGGTTTGGGCCTCGGGCGCGGGGGGATGCGGCGCCGCGGGGGTGTGGGTTTGGGGGGCGTGCGTGGCGTCGTGCCCGGTGTCGTGCGCCGCGTCGTGGCCGTGGGCGGGCGCCGGGGCCGGCGTGTCGTGGTGAGATTCCGCGGCAGGTGGGCGGGCGTCGGGGCCCATGACCGCGGCGATGTAGGCGCCCGGGTCGGTGACTTGTTGGCCCGCGGCATTGGCGATGCCAACGACGCGCTGGGGCAGGATGCCGATGCACAAGGCCGCGGCAATCAGCAGCACCAGGGCGGCGTAGCCCGAGGCCGAGGGCTCGCGGGCCAGGGCGGCGGCGCGGGCCTCGGCGTCGCGGGGTTGAACCACAGGATCGGGGCCCCAGAAACTTTCGCACCAGATCCGCAGCACCGCGAGGATGGACAAGGCGCCCACGCCAATGGCGATCAGTGCGGTCCAGGTGAAGCCGGCGCCCAAGGCGTCACGGATGATGGCGAACTTGCCATAAAAGCCGCTGGTGGGTGGCAGACCGGCGATGCTGAGCAGGCCGATCAAGAACAGCACACCCAGCCAAGGGTGTGTTTTGAGCAGGCCGCCGCCGTCGCTGAGGTCGTCGCTGGTGAGATGGGTTTCGATGAGCCCGCAGGCCAGGAAGGCGGCGGCCATGACGATCATGGACTGGGCCATGTAGAAGACGCTGCCGCCGATGGCGCCCGGCTCGCCGACCGCGACGCCGAAGAGCGCGTAGCCCACGCCGACGATGATGAACATCGCCAGGCTGCGGCGGAGGGTGCGGTAGGCCAAGGCCCCGAAGACGCCCACGGCCATGGTGAGCACGGCGCCGATGAGGATGATCTGTTGCAGCACCGCGGCGGCGTCACCGACAAGGAAGACCAGCGGGAAGATGCGGGCCACGGCGTAGCCGCCGACCTTGGTGAGCACGCCGCCAAAGAGGGCGGTGATGGCGATGGGGCAGGTGGGGTAGGTGTCGGGCAGCCAGAACCAAAGGGGGAAGACGCCGGCTTTGAGGGTGAACACAAAGAGCAGCAGCACGCCCACGGCGGTGAAGCCTGCGGGCAGCGCGTCGCGGGCGGCCAGCTCGGTGGTGATGCGGGCCATGTCGGCCAGGTTCAAGGTGCCCAGCAGGCCGTAGACCATGCCCGCGGCGATCACGAAGATCGCCGAGGCCACGAGGTTCAGCAGCACGTACTTGTAGGCCTGAGCGAGTTGGGCTTTGCCGCGCCCCAGCACGAGCAGGCCGTAGCTGGCCATGAGCATGATTTCGAAGGCGACAAACAAATTGAACAGGTCGCCGGTGAGGAAGCTGAGGTTCACCCCAGCCATCATGAAGTTGACCAGCGGGTGGAAGTAGCGGCGTTCGACGGGGTCGGGCAGGCTGCCCGAGGCGTGAATCAAACAAGCCAGCGCGACCAGCGAGGCGGCGGCGACCATGAGACCACTCAGGGCGTCGAAGACCAGGGCGATGCCGTAGGGCGCCGACCACCCGCCGAGCTGGGTGACGATGGCGCTGGTGTCGCCTTGCGAACAAGCACCCAGCAGGCTGAGGGCAAGGCCCAGGTTCAGGGCAAAGCCCACCACGCCGACCAGCCGGCAGGTGTTGAGGCGGTTGATCAGCGGCACGCAAATCAAGCCCGCGGCGGCGGGGATGATGACCAGCAAAACGATGAGCGAGGGATTCAAGACGGCGTCCCCGATGGCAGGAAGGGCTCGGCCCGGGTGTCGGTCCGGGTGGTGGACACGGGCTCGTTGGCCAACCGATCGACCACGAGTGTTCCCGTGGAGCGGTTGGTGATGATCAGTAGGGTGAGCAAGAAGCCCATGACCGCGAAGCCGATGACGATGGCGGTGAGGATCAGGGCTTGGGGCAGCGGGTCGACCATGTTGGCCAGGGCCGGGCTGGGCACGTGGGCTCCCAGGATCGGCGCGGCCTTGAGGCTTTCCGCGGCCGTGGCGTTTTCAGCCGGCAAGACCGGTGATCCGCTCATGGCCATGATCGAAAGGTTGGCGCCGTGTCCCAAGAGGAACACGCCCATCGCCACGCCTTTGAGGTCGCGTCCCAAGAGCAGGTAGATGCTGACACCCACGCAGGCGGTGACGCATAGAGCCATGACAAAAGTCATCGGGGGTTGCCTCCAGTGGAGGATGCCGCGGTTGTGGGGCATCCGCTTTCTTTGATGTGTTGGCTGTCGACTTCTTCGCTGAGCCGCTGGATCATGCCCACGGTGACCCCTACGACCACCAGCAGCACGCCGATGTCGAAGAAGACCGCCGAGGCGAAGTGGATGGTTTGGCCCAGGCCGATGTAAAGCCCGTCGATGACCAGCGAGGTGAGCAGCGGCTGGCCCAGGGCCAGGGGCACCAAGGCGGTGACGTAGGCGATGGCCAGGCCCAGGGCCACCAAGACCCGGGGGTGGAAGGGCAGCAGGCGTAGCAGCGCTGCGCGGCCGTGGGCCATGCGGTAGAGGATCAGCCCCACCGAGGCCATCAGGCCTCCGATGAAACCGCCGCCGGGGCTGTTATGCCCACGCATGGCGATGTAGGCGGCGAAGATCAGCGTGAGCGGGACGATGAGTCGGGCCGCGGTTTTAAAGAGTGTGCTGGTCATGACAGGGTCGCCTCCGCAGTGGAGGGATCAGAGGAAGAGGCGTTGGCTTGCGCTGGGGGCTCGCCGCAGAGTTCGCGGCGACGACCGGGCAGCATGGACCACACGCCCAGGGCCGCGAGGCCCAGCACCGAGATCTCGCCGAGGGTGTCAAAGCCGCGGAAGTCCACGAGGATGACGTTGACCACGTTCTTGCCGCCGCCGCCACGTTCGTAGCCGGTTTTTTCGCCTGCGGCATCGATCATCGCCGGGCCGTGGTAGCTGTACTGGCTGAACCACTCGCCCAGCAGGGCTTCGGGTTGGGCATGGGCACACACCAGGGTGATCCAGCCAAAGGCCAGACCCACCACCAGGCCCAGACCCGCCCGCCACAGCTTGCCCACGGGCAGGGCCCGCTCGCCCTGGGGCGGCTCGGGAAGAAGACGCAGCACCAGCACAAAAAGCAGCACGCCGATGATCTCGACCATCAACTGGGTGAGTGCCAGGTCGGGTGCTTGGTAGACGACGTACATGGCCACCACGGTGAACCCGCACGATCCGAGCATGAGCACGCGGACGATGCGCGAGCTGAACACCGGAAGCAGCAGGGCGGTGATGACGATGAGCAGGCCCACGATCACGCCCAAGGGCAGCTCGAAGGCGCGGGCGGCCTCGGCGCCGATCGGGGCGATCATGCCCGGGTCGTGCCAGGCGGCGGCGCTCAGGCAGGTCATCAGTGCGATCAACACCACCGTGAGGTAGACCCGCAGGCTGCCGTTTTGAAGCACAGCGAAGAGCCCGCGGCCCAGGCCCACCGAGGCGGCTTCCACCCCTGGGTAGATCGCGTCGTGGGGGTCGATGTGCTGGCCGCGAAGCAGCTTGCTGAGGCCCAACACCACGCCCAGCACAATGGCCACGCCCGAGGCGTACAGCGGCACGCCGGGGTGGGTGATGGCGTAAAGCAGGCTGGGCACGCCGTGGTCAAAGTAGTAGCCGAAACGCTCGAAGCGTCCGAAGAGGCGGTCCCACACACCGGGGGCCAGGCCGCCGATGTATTGCAGGGCCACCAGAGGCACGGCGGGCAGCCAGATCAGGGCGCCGCCCAGGCCCGGCTCGGGGGCGTGGTGGTGGTCGTGGCCGTCTTCGCCGTGGCCGTGGTCGTCGTCATGGGCGCTGTCGTGGTCTGCCTTGCCCATCGATCCGGGCAGACCCAGCAGGGTGGTCAGCAAGCGCACGAAGATCGCCACGTTGCACGCGGCGGTGGCGATGGTCATGGCCAGGATCACCCACAGCCAGGGGCGGCCGTTGGCGGCGTGGTAGATGGCGTAAAGAAAGAGCTCTTTGGCTTGGAAGCTGACTGTGCCCGGGCCGGCGGCCAGTGCGTAGCCCGCCAGCAGCATGGTGGCGCAGATGGCGGGGAACTTGTAGAAGGCGCCGTGAAGATCGGGCAGCGAGCGTGAGAGGTAGTGGCCGATCGCGCCGGCAGTGATAAACAGCGGGGCTTTATAGAACGCGTGGTTGGCGATCTGGGTGATGTCCAGGTCGATCGCGGCGGCGACGACGTGTCCCGCGTGGTCGAAGTCGAATCCGGCCAGCCCGTACATGGCCATCAGCAAGCCCAGCTGGCTGACGGTGGTGTAGGCGAAGATGCGTTTGAGGTCGTGCTGGTTCACGGCGGTGACGCCGCCGTAGAGCATGGTGATGGCGCCGATCCAGGTGATGAGCCCGGGCCAGATGTCCACGCCCACGCCCTCGCCGGGCAAGACAAACAGCGGCAGCATGCGGCCGACCAGGAACACGCCGGCCTTCACCATGGTGGCCGAGTGCAGGTAGGCCGACACCGGGGTGGGGGCGGCCATGGCGCCCGGCAGCCAGTAGTGCAGGGGCCACTGGGCGCTTTTGCTCGCGGCGCCCACGAACATCAGCAAGAACGCGGCTTTGAGGGTGCCGCCGGACCAGTCCAAGTCGTTGGCGTGCTGCAGCAACTCGCTCCAGCGCCAGTGGCCGGTGTGGTAGCCCAGCAGGCCGATGCCCCCGAGCAGGAACATGCCGCCCAGGCCGGTGGTGAAGAAGGCCTGCTTGGCGAGTTTGAGCGCGGCTTTGTCGTAGCGGTTCCAGCCGATCAGCAAGAAACTGCTGATGCTGGTGAGTTCCCAAAACACCAAGGTGAGCAGGGTGTAGTCGGCCAGCACCACGCCCAGCATCGCCGAGGCGAAGAAGCCCAGCGTGGGATAGAAGCGAAAGAGGTCGGCCCGGGCTTGCTCGGTGGCGCCGCCGAAGTAGCCGCGGGCGTAGAGCACAATCAACACGCCGATGCCCGCGACCAGCAACGCGAAGAAGCCGCCCAGGCCGTCGGCGAGAAAGGCCAGGTTCAGGTCCAAGTCCGGGACCCATTCGATGACCGCGGTGCCTTGGGGCGGAGCGGCCAAACGGCCGGCGTCCGATGCGTGCGACAGACTGCTTTCGATCACCTGGGAGGCGAGGTCGTCCGTGCCCGACGTGTCGGCCACGTGGGTGATCGAAGCGTGGTGGGATTCGGGTGGTGGCGTGTGGCCTGCGACGCCGTGCGCTCCAAGGTGCCAGAGCACCAACACGAACGCGAGCGCGGGGCCCGCACCGGCCAGCACCACCCGTGCGGTGACCGCTGCACGCGGCAGCAGCAGGGTGGCCAAGCCCGCGAGGACCGGGGCGATGATGGCGAGCAGCAATCCGCCAGCAGGCGGTGCCACCACGGCGAGCTGTAAGAATCCGGCGAGGGCCATAGACATAAGCATCCTTGCGGCACGCACTGGAACAATGGCGTGCGGAACGCCCCTATCGGCCGCGTGGGTTGGGTTTCTGGATTCAATGAAACCGACGCCTTGGTGAACGTGGATCTCGGCGCGGTGCGCCGTGACTTGCGGCGCGGCGTTAGGCTGCGGGCATGAGCCAGACGCCCCGCCCGCCTTCATCCGGCCCCGCGCCCCAGGCCCCGCGCGGCCCGCGGAAAAACCTGTGGGCCCCGTGGCGCATGACCTATTTGCAGCAGCTGGGCGTAGACACGCCGCCCGCCGCAGGCGAGTGTTTTTTGTGCCACGCCGGGCGCGGCACGCCGGGCGCCGACACCGATGCCGCGGCCACGGGCGTGCTGCACCGCACCGCGCGCGGGGTCTTGTTGATGAACCGCTATCCGTACACCAACGGCCACCTGTTGGTGGCGCCCCATGCCCACGTGCCGGACTTGTTTGATCTTGAACCCGCCGACCGCGCCGAGCTGATGGAGCTGGCCGACCTGGGATGCCGGGCGCTGCGGCGCAGCCTGAACTGCCAGGGCTTCAACGTGGGTGCGAACCTGGGCGCGGCAGCGGGCGCGGGCGTGCCCGGACACCTGCACCTGCACGTGGTGCCGCGCTGGCTGGGGGACACCGCTTTTATGGATGTGGTGGGCGACGTGCGGGTGATTCCGCAGGCCATGGAACAGGCCACGGCTTTGATTGCCGCGGCGGTGAAAGATGAGTTGGGTGGCTCGTAGCGCTCAAGGGCCCGCCTTGCGGGGCGGGTGTGCCGTGCGCTTTAGGCTGCGGCGCGGCCGGCTTTGAGGCTGATGCCGATCGACCAACGGTCGCCCTGCTTCACGCAGCGCACCACTTCGCCGTAGGCGTCGTGGCCCTGCTCGGCTCCGTGGGCGGGGAAGTAGAGCGAGATCGAGGCCCCCATCGGGATCGCGTGGTCGCTCCAGGCCCCGAACCCGGTGGCCGACTGGTCGAAGAGTTCCAGCGACCCGATGCTGCCCGGGCTCCCGGGCTGGTCGCCCTGGTTCATCGCCACCGCGGTCACGCGAGAGTGCAGGGTGTGCCTTGGGGCCATACGCCGCTCAAACTTGTAGCTGTCGGGCACGTCGGTTTCACTGACCAGTCTGAGGGAGGTTTCGTTCATGGTTTTGCTTCTTGGCAAGTGGAAGTGGGTCCGAACATTGACCCCCGAGGACCCATCGGCGGAAAATCCGCTACGGTTCACCCGTTGTGAAACCCACGCCCCCCTCAAACCCCGTTTCCACGCCCGGAACCGTCTATTTGGTCGGTGCGGGGCCCGGTGACCCGGGCCTGATCACCGTTACCGGACGTGATCTGTTGTGCCGGGCCGACGCGGTGGTCTTCGACGCTCTGGCCAACCCGGCACTCATGGCCCTGGCTCCGGCCTCGGCCCGGCGGCTGGATGTGGGCAAACGGGCCCGCAAACACAAGCTCACCCAAGATCAGACCAACCAGCTTCTTCTGGACCTGGCCCGCGAGGGACTGACGGTGGTGCGCCTCAAAGGCGGCGACCCCTACCTTTTCGGACGTGGGGCCGAAGAGTGTGCGTTTTTGACCCGCCACGGGGTGCGCTGCGAAGTGGTGCCCGGCGTGACCGCGGGCATTGCGGCCCCCGCGACCGCGGGCATCCCTGTGACCCACCGCAAAACCGCCAGCACCGTGACCATTGTGACCGGCCACGAAGACCCCACCAAGGGCCGCACCTCGGTGGACTACGGCGGGCTGGCAGCGCTGATCCGCACCGGCGGTACCGCCTGCTTTTATATGGGTGTGGGGCGGCTGCCGGCGATCGCCGCCGAGCTCACTGCCCAAGGGTTGTCTGCCGACACGCCCGCCGCCGCGGTGCAGTGGGGCACGCTGCCGAACCAGCGCCAGGTTGGCGGCACCCTGGCGACGCTGCCCGAGGCCATCGTCGCCGCGGGACTTGGCGCCCCGGCGATCATCGTGGTGGGGGCCGTGGCCGCGCTCGACGAGCCGGGGCTGGACTTTTTCACCGACCGCCCGCTGTTTGGCGTGCGGGTGCTGGTGACACGCACCCGCCACCAGGCCAGCGGGCTGAGTGAGCGCCTGCTCAGCGCCGGAGCCCAGGTGATCGAAGCCCCCACCCTGGAACTGGTGCCGCCCGCGGACTGGCAGGCGGTGGACACCGCGCTGGATCGCTTGGCCCAGCCGCGGGCCGCGGGCGGGGCGTACGACTGGCTGGTGCTCACCAGCATCAACGCCGTGGACACCTTGGCCGACCGCCTCGATGAGCTCGGGCACGACGCGCGGGTGCTGGCGGGGGTGCGTGTGGCGGTGGTGGGGCAGGCCACCGCCCAGGCTTTGCGCACCCGCTTGGCCGTGCGGGCCGACCTGCTGCCCGAGCGTTTCACCGCCGCGTCCTTGGCCGACGAGATGGCCCAAAAGGGCGGCCTCAAGGGCAAGCACTGCCTGCTGCTGCGGGCCGACATCGCCCGCCCGGGACTGCCCGCAGCCTTGGCCGATGCCGGGGCGGTGGTGGACCAGGTCGTGGCCTATGACACCCGCCCGCCCGAGGCTCTGGACCCCCAAGCCCTCGAAGCCTTGCGCGGCGGGGCGGTGGACTGGATCACTTTCACCAGCTCGTCCACCGTTCGCAATCTGCACGCGCTGTTGGGCGACGAGGCGAGCTTGCTCAACGGCGTGAAGACCGCGTCGATCGGCCCGGCGACCACGGAAACCGCCGCGGCGCTGGGCCTGGGGCCCACCGTCGAGGCCCCGGTCGCCACCCTGGATGCCCTCGTGCAGGCCTTGGCCGACGGGCAGCCACCCGTGGTGCCCGCCACGGAGCAAGCGGTATGAGCGCCACGCCGCCCACCGCCACCACGCGCCCGGCGCGGATCGATCCCAAGAACAGCGCCGTGGTGCTCATCAACCTGCAAGAGCGCACCGTGCCGCGCATGCACGACCGCCGCACGCTGCTGCGTCGGGCCGTCCGCCTGGTGGACGGGGCTAACGTGCTGGGCGTGCCGGTGTGGGTGACCCAGCAACACGCCAGGAGCTTGGGCGACGTCTCCGAGGCGATCACCCCCCAACGCCGGGGGGCCGTGTTCAATGACGACAGCGACCGCTTTTCGGCGCTCGGCAAGGGCCTGATCGAGGCCATCGCCGCCAGGGGGGTGCGCAGCGTCGTGCTGGCGGGCATCGAGGCCCACGTCAGCGTGCTGCATACCGCTCTAGACCTGCTTGATGCAGGCCTTACCGTCGCGGTGTGCCACGACGCGGTGTCTTCGCGGCGGCCCGCGGACCTGCGGGCCGGGCTGCTGCGTTTG
>JALZVY010000111.1 GCA_023300125.1 Phycisphaera sp. | reverse complement strand
CCGACGATCAGGATGATCGCCACGCCCTTGATCACCCGGGCCCCGCGGGTGCCGCGGAGAAAGCGCAGAATCAGGTAGACCACGACCCAGATGACCGCCAACTCAAACAACACCGTCCACCACTCGTTTTCGAGGTAGGTGCGGATCCGTAGGGCGAGTTGTTGCAGCGAAGAAGGCACAGGCGGGTCGGCGGGGCGAAAAAGAATCGGGGCGGGTTCAACAACACGGCGGGGTGATCAAGCTATCGGCCGAACCCCCGCCCGCAGATCAAGGCGGCAGCGCATGTCCCGATAATAGGTCTGCTTGCGGGGCTAAAGACCCGCCCGCGCCCACGTGACAGGCACAACACCGCACGTCACCGCGTTACACTCACAACTCCCCGCGAAGCTGTAACCCACAGCCGCCGCCCCCCGCCGCCGAGGTATTTCCTTGCCCATGCGTCCGCTCGACCGACTGCGAGCCAACATCCAGTCCTGTTTTTTGGGCAACCAAGCCGCCATCGACCGCGTGGTGACCTGCCTGCTGGCCCGGGGTCACGTGCTGATCGAAGACGTGCCGGGCGTGGGCAAAACCACCCTGGCCATGGCCATGGCCCGCTCGCTGGATATCCCGCTCTCCCGCATCCAGATGACCCCGGACCTGCTGCCATCGGACATCTTGGGGGTCACCGTCTGGGACGCCAACCGCAGCGCCTTCGAGTTCCGCCCGGGCCCGGTCTTTTCCAACCTGGTCTTGGCCGACGAAATCAACCGCACCACGCCCCGCACCCAGTCGGCTTTGCTGGAGGCCATGAGCGAAAACCAGGTCTCGATCGACGGCGAGACCCGCCCCTTGCCCGACCCCTTCCTGGTCATCGCCACGCAAAACCCCTTCGAATTCGAAGGCACCTACTTCCTGCCCGAGTCGCAGCTGGACCGCTTTTTGATGCGGATCAACCTGGGCTACCCCAGCCCCGAAGACGAGGCACGGGTGCTCATGCAAGACCCCCGCCGGCAAGCGCTCACCGAGCTCGAACCGGTCATGTCCGCCCAAGAGCTGCGCGATTTACAAAACCAGTGCGACGCGGTGCGCTTCGACGCTGAACTCACCGCGTACGTCGTGGCGATCGCCAACGCCACCCGGCGCAGCGACGAACTTCAACTGGGCGTCAGCCCGCGGGGTTGCCTGGCCTTGGTGCGGGCCGCGCGGGCCGCAGCGCTGCTCAAAGGCCGCGACTACGCGGTGCCAGACGACATCACCGCCCACGTGGTGCCGGTCTTCGGTCACCGCTGCATCAGCAAGGCTCAGCTTCAAGAGGCTGATCAAGAATCGACGCGTCGGGTGCTGCAGGGGATTCTGGAGCGTGTGCCGGCTCCGGGCTAAGCGCCGACAACGACCCTTCTGCCCCAGCCCCCGCCGTGCGGGTCATCTGCCGCAGCGCGGCAACCTCCTCGGTCAACGACTGAAGCCTTCCTTCGAGGTGGTCGTCGCCCGCCTCAACCGCCACCCCCAACCGGCGGGCCGACACCGCCAGCCGCCGCACGGCGAAATCAATCCCTTCCATGCTCCGCAGCTTTACCTCAAGTGCCTGGGCCCGTGCCGCCGACCCGCGAAGGGCCTGAAGCTCGTCGTAGGTCTGCCCAAACTCCCGCGCGATCACCCCGATTTCATCACCACGTTTGGGCGTCGTGTCCGCCCAGCCCGGCCCGCTCACCCGGCGCCGCGACACTTCCGCAGCCAGCCGCTTGAGCGGACGGCCCAGCGCCTGATCAGCCACCCGCAGACTCATCAGCAACATCAGCAGCGCCATCCACACCAGCGCTGCCCGGCGGGCCGATGTCCCGCGCAGCAGCGCCTCGCGCTGGACCGCGTCGGGATCTGGCACCATCGCCACCACCCACGGCGCCACCAGCCACGCGTCGACCGCCAAGGCAAGCCCCAGCAACGCGCCCGCAAGCACGCACATCAACGTCATCATTCTCAGTCGTAACGACATCGCGAAGTGATCCCAAGGCAGGAAACGGTGACAACCACCGCGCGGGGCATCCACGCCCCGGCACCGCCTCATCGGGACGATGCCACCCTCGCTTAACCGGTTTCGGACGGCACCCGCACCTGCACACGACACGCCGCAGGCCCCCTAAGCCGCACCCGCTCGCCCCCCACCTCCACCTGCACCGCCCCGCCTGCCGGCTCGGCGCACACCGTGACCGCCGCACCAGGCACCAATCCCCGGCGCTGGAGATACCGCAAAAACGCCGCGTCGTGGTCCACGATCCGCGCCACCTCCAACCCCACCCCGCGCGGGCACGACGCCAAGTCCGAGAACACCGGATCACGCCGCGGGCGTCCGGCCCGCGGAATCGGCGAGCCGTGCGGGTCCGCCTCGGGGTGCCCAAGCTTCGCGTCGATCCGCGCCAGCACCTTCTCCGACACCGCGTGCTCCAACTCCTCGGCCTCGTCGTGCACATCCGCCCAGTCCATGCCCAGCACCTCCACCAAAAACAGCTCAACCAGCCGGTGGCGCCGCAGCATCTGGTCCGCCACCGTGAGCCCACGCCGCGTTAAACGCACCCCACCGCGCGGCTGATACACCACCAACCCCGCGGCCGCCATCGACTTGGCCATCGTCGTCGCGGTCCCCGGCGTCACCCCCACCGCCGAAGCAAGCCGCCCCATCGGACACAGCGCCCCCGCACCTGCGCCCGCGCGGTCCGTGTCCAGCCGGATCTGCTTCAAATAATTTTCAACGGTAATGGTCGGCAAGTGAACGCATCCGGTCAAAAAAAAGAAAACGGTTTCAGCGCGTGTGGTCACACACGACGCGCCCTCCGCACCGCCTGGGCATTGACCCTCAGGCTCCGCGGACGTATGATCATACCCCATGACTTTGACTAATCAAACTAGCGGCGGCACACGTCTGCACTCCCGCTTCACCGCCGCCCTGAGCGCCTGTGTGATGCTGCTCTTGACCGCCACCGGCTGCGGCGACCGCAACGAGCCCGCAGGCGACGCGTCCCACGGCCCCATCACCGTCGTCGCCACGACCACCGTCCTCGAAGACGTTGCCCGCCAAATCGCCGGCGGCGATGCCCAGGTGCTGGGCATCATGCGCGTGGGTGAAGACCCCCACGTCTACGAAGTACGCCCGCAAGACGCCGTCACCCTCTCCAAGGCCGACGTGGTGCTGGCCAACGGCTTTCACCTCGAAGCCACCCTCGGCGGCGTGATCGATCAAGTCGCCGCCAACACCCACGTCGATCTCGCCCAGGCCGCGGGCATCGACGGCGACGACCGCATCGGAAGCGATGTCTACGCCGGCGCCCCAGACCCGCACATCTGGATGGACCCCAAGCTCTTTGCCCGCGTCGCCCACCAAATCGGCGTCGCCATGGCCAAGGCCGACCCCGACCACGCCGCTGGCTACACCCAGCGGGCCGCGCAATACACAAGCCAGCTCAACGACCTGCACGCCGACATCACCCAAGCCTTCGCCACCATCCCCCAAGACCGCCGCACCCTCATCACCAGCCACGACGCCTTTAACTACTACGCCCGGGCCTACGCCCTGGAAATCCACGGCGTGGTCGGCATCAGCACCGACGCCCAGCCCACCGGACAGCAAGTCGAATCCCTGCGGGCCCTGGTGCGCGACCGCGGCGTCCGCGCACTATTCATCGAAACCTCGACCAGCCCAACGCTCAACAACATCGTCAAGAAAGTCGCCGACGAAGCGGGCATCGCCATCGGCGGCACCCTCTACAGCGACTCCCTGGGCGCCCCCGACACGCCCGGCGGCACCTACTTGGGCATGATGCGCCACAACACCCAAGTCATCATCACGGCGCTGACCGCCGCCCAAGAACACACCTCGGACAAGCCGTAAAAACCCACCCCCCCATGGCCACCGACGCCCCGCCCATCGCCGCCCACGACCTCACCGTTGCCTACGACGCGCGGCCGGTTTTGCGCAGCGCCAGCTTCACGCTCGAGCGTGGCCACATGCTCTCGGTGGTCGGCCCCAACGGCGCGGGCAAAAGCACCCTACTCAAATCCATGTTGGGCCTGATCACCCCCGACTACGGCAGCGTCAGCTTCTTTGGCCAACCCATCGACGCGGTGCGCCACCGCATCGCCTACGTGCCGCAAACCGAGGCCGTCGACTGGGATTTCCCCATCACCGTCGCCGAAGTCGTGCTCATGGGCCGCACCACCAGCCGCCGCGGCCCGCTGGGCTGGCTCAAACGGCCGGGCCCCGAAGACCGACGCCACGCCGCCGACGCCCTGGAACGCGTGGGCATGACCAACTTCGCCCACCGCCACATCCGCCAGCTCTCGGGCGGCCAGCAACGCCGCGTCTTCCTGGCCCGGGCCCTGTGCCAAGGCGCCGAGCTGCTGCTGCTAGACGAACCCTTCGCCGGGGTCGACGCCAAAACCGAAGCCACCCTTTTTGCCCTCATCGATCAGATGTCCAGCGAAGGCAAAACCGTGCTCATCGTCAACCACGACCTGCAAATCCTCGACCAGTTCGACCAAGTGATGATGCTCAACCAGCGTGTGATCGCCTACGGCCCCCCCGCCCAGGTCGTCACCGACGAAAACCTGCGGGCCACCTACGGCGGACGCCTAAGCCTGCTCGACGAAGCCGACGAAAAACTGCGCGAAAGGAGGACCGAACGTGATCACCTCGCTCGCACAACTCAGCGTTGATTGGAGTTCCTGGAGCCTTCCCTGGAGCCGCTTCTACCTCCAAGGCACCGCCTGCAGCATCCTGGTCGCGGTCACCTGCGGTGTGCTGGGCTGCTTTGTCGTGCTGCGCCGCATGGCCCTCATCGGCGACGCCCTCTCCCACGCCATCCTGCCCGGGGTCGTCATCACCTACATGGTCACCGGCGACACCCAGCCCGTGCCCCTGCTCATCGGCGCCATGATCGCGGGCCTTCTCGCCAGCGTGCTCATCAACCTCGTGAGCCGCCACAGCCGCACCAAAGAAGACTCGTCGATCGGCATCGTCTTCACCGCCATGTTCGCCGCGGGCATCCTGCTCACCGGCAGCCTGCCGCGCGGCACCCACTTCGATCTCAAGTGCTTTCTCTTCGGCGACGCCCTGCAAGTGGGCACCGCCGACCTGGTCACCATGGCCGTCATCAGCGCCATCGTGCTCACCCTGATCACCGCCCTCTACCACCGGCTCAAGCTGGTCAGCTTCGACCCCCTGGTCGCCGCGGCCATGGGCGTGTCGGTGGGCGCCATGCACTACCTGCTCATGGGCATGCTCTCAGCCACCGTCGTGGCCGGGCTCAAATCCACCGGCGTGGTGCTGGTGGTGGCCATGGTCATCACCCCCGCCAGCGCCGCCTACCAGCTCACCAACCGCTTCGCGGTCATGCTCTGGCTCTCTGCACTGTTTGGCGCCGTCTCCGCGGCGGTGGGCATGTCCGTCGCCTTTGTCTTCAACGCCAGCACCGGCCCGGCCATGGTCCTGGTGGCCACCGCCATCTTCGCCGCGTCCATGCTCTTAAGCCCGGGCCACGGCGTGGTCTTCAACCGCCTGCGACGCTGGCGTCTGGCCCGACACGTCCGCAACGAAGACGTGCTCAAAGCCCTTTACAGCCTGGGCCCCCAGCCCGCGGCCACCCACCTCAGCGCCCTGGCGGCCCACCTCAAAATGCAGCCCGCCCGCATCGGCCGCACCCTCGCCCGCCTGCGCCGCGAAGACCTGGTCACCGCCGTGAACGCCACCGAGATCGCCCTGACCCCCGCCGGCACCCGCCACGCCGAAGAAATGGTCCGTGCCCACCGCCTGTGGGAAACCTACCTCGCCGATCATGCAGGCCTGCCGCCCGATCAAGTCCACGACGAAGCCGAACGCCTCGAACACGCCCACGACCTCAACGAACGCCTGGACGAAGTCCTCGGCCGCCCGGAAACCGACCCCCACGGGTCCACCATCCCGCGCTGACCTGGCTCAACCCCCAAAGCCATCACGGCTTTGCCACGCCATGGCGCTCAAACAAGGCAGGCCTGCAGCGCCGGGCCACCCCACACAACGTGCGCACAGAAACCCCACGAACTTGGGGGGGGCTGAACCTGCCCGCTCTTACGCGGCCCCACCCAACGGCGTGCCGCCCTGTGCATGCTCCCCCATACAGCCCTCAGGCCTCCCCCCGCGTGCCCAAGCCCCGACATCGGGCCCGGCGCAGCCAGCGGGCTAGAATGGCGGCGCGAAAACCATCTTATGAATACACCCTCCAATCCGTCCCCGACCGCCGCCCGCGACCTGCCGATCATCATCGGCTGCGGGATCAACGGCTTGGCCGTCAGCCGCTCGCTCTCCCGTCAACGCATCGCCCACCGGCTGATCGGCACCCCCGTGCCCCTCCAGCGGCCGTGCCTGGGCGAATCCATGGACGCGGTGTGCACCCTGGATCTGGAAAAGAACTTTTCCGACGGGAAAGCCGCCTACTTCCAAAAAGCCGACCTGGACTTCCACATCCAGGGCACCAAAACCAACTGCAACTTCAACTTCCAAGGCAGCCCGGGGCTGCGCAAATACTTCAAAACCCTGGGCCTCAAACCCCTGCCCGGCCTGTACCACGTCGACCGCATCGGCTTCGACGATCACGTGTTTACCCAAACCGTCGCCTCGCAATACTGCCAACACCTCGACGGCCGCGTGGCAGACATCACCGTCGCCAACGACACCGTCCAAGCCCTCGAGCTCGACAACGGCCAACGCTTCGAGCCCCGCTTCGTCTTTGACTGCAGTAACCACGCCGCGGTGCTGCCCCGGGCCATGGGCCTGAAGCCCAAGACCTTCGGCAAGCCCCAGCGCGTGGCCTTCACCCACTACCGCCTAGACAACCCCGACCAAAACGCCCACGCCCACTGGCGGCTGGCCACCAGCCTGGTGCGCACCGAACCAGACCAAGACCAGATCAGTGGCTTTGGCTGGGTGATCCCCATCGGCGACCACGTGTCGCTGGGTGTCAGCGTCAACGACGAAGACCCCACCGACCTCACCGACGAACAGATCCTCGAACACTTCGCCCTAGCCTGCCGCAAACGCGGCGTGCCCCTGGTCGACCACGCCAAGCAAGTCGCCCCCACCCGCTGCATCCGCAACACCCACTTTGCCCACGACAAGGTCCACGGCGCCAACTGGGTCCTGTCTGGCCCCACCGCCTGCCAGGTGTGGTTCTCCACCGGCACCGCAGTGGGCTTTGCCACCTTCGCCGCCGCCCTGGCCCCGCAGCTCATGAAGCGGTCGCGGCGTGCCCAAAACCTCTACCAGCAATACATCACCAGCCTCCGCGGGTCGCACGACGTCATCACCGCCATGCGTGAAGACACCCTCACCCCCGCAGACATGACCCGCTTCACCAACAAGATCTACGTCGGCAACGGCATCCGCATGGGCCTCTACGCCCAGGCCATCGGCAACCCCCTGCGCACCCGCATCGCCCAGCTGCTCACCCGCATGACCCCCTGGATCGGCCGCAACACCGACTTCTGCAACACCCCCGTGCCCAGCCCCGCAGACACACCCGCCCCCGCGGCATCCGCCGAAGAAAACCTGGGCACGCCCTCCCAAGCGGTCTTAAGCAGCTCCTAAGCCCCCCGCGCTTTCGCCACGCCCAACCGGGCTCTCTGCCCACCGCCTTCACCCCACCGCTCTCACCCCGCTGCCTTCACCCCGCTGCCTTCACCTCAAAACGCATGCCCCAGCCCGCCCCCGCAGCTTCTGAAACCGCACCGGGCCTCGCGTGGGACGGTCCCCAAGACGATCTTCAGCGCACCGTCTGCGGCATCTTCGACGTCGTCTCGGGCCGCCTGCCCGACGAGCGCGGCACCGACTTCATCACCCCCGACGTGCAGGTGGCCATCTCCAGCCTCGTGGCCAAGGGCATCAGCTACTGGTACGGCTGGCTGCACCTGGGCCGCAAAACCTGCGGCCTCAAGCATCTCAGCCTCGAAGCCGTCTCGATGACCACCGAAGGCGCCAGCGTACTCATCAACGCCCGCTTCACCGGCCAAGAACCCGACGGCACCCTCCGCACGTCCACTCCCGTCACCTTCCGCCACCGCTTCGCCGACGGCCGCGTCTGCCGCATGGAAACCATCTGGCCCAACTACGGCTTCATGTTCGGCAAGATGTCCACCGTCATCCTCCTACGCCCAGTCCTGATCTTCCGCATCTGGACCCACCACCTCCGCTGGAAACGCGCTACGCGTTAACCCCACCCAGCGCCCCACACCCCAAGCCACAAAAAAACCGCACCGGCATAAAGCCGGTGCGGTTCCATTTCTAGTCAGTCACCCCAATCACACCCAAAAGAATGCACCCCGCGAAGGAGGTCGAGCGGCCAGCGTGGCTTCGTGCCGTAAGCGAGTCGTTCGCTCTGGCCTTCGGCTGACGGAGGCAGCCCGCCAACTCACGAAGAGCGGGCTTCCGGAGGAAGACGGAGGTCAGAGCGAGCGACGCAGCAGGCACGAAGCCACGCTGGACGCCCGACCTCCGTAGCCAAAAAAAAACCGCACCGACAAAAGCCGGTGCGGTTTCATTTCTAGTCAGTCACCCCAAACACACCCCAAAGGAGTGCACCCCGCGAAGGAGGTCGGGCGGCTGGCAGGCTTTCGGGTCGTAGCGAGTCGCTCGCTCGCGAAGCGGACCGCCGATCGCGGCCCTGAAAGGGCCTCGTGAGGCGGGACGTGAAGCGAGCGGGCGACGCAGCAGACCCGAAAGCCTGCCAGCCGCCCGACCTCCGTAGCCAAGAATTACTTGACTTCGACTTCGCCGCCGGCTTCCTTGATCTTCTCGGCCAGGGCTTCGGCTTCGTCTTTGGCGATGCCTTCCTTGAGGGTCTTGGGAGCGCCGTCGACGATGTCTTTGGCTTCCTTGAGGCCCAGGCCGGTGGCTTCGCGCACGGCCTTGATGACCTGGATCTTCTTGTCGCCAGCGGCCTTGAGGACCACGTCGAACTCGGTCTTCTCTTCGGCTTCTTCGCCGCCGCCGGCGGGTCCGGCCATCATCACAGCGCCGCCGGCGGCGGGCTCGATGTTGTACGTTTCCTTCAGGTAGTCGGCCAGGTCGACCGCTTCCTTCAGGGTGAGACCGACGAGCTTGTCGCCCAGTTCTGCGATTGCTGCTTCTGCCATATCAATGCTCCAAACAGTTGAGTCTCCGATAGGTCGCCGAACGCCGGCGATTTAACCCCGAAGGGCCAGTCAGAAACGTCTTCGAAAACAAGTGGTTCAATTCAATGGGCCCGGGCGAATCGTCGCCCATGCCCCGATGCTTACGCCTTGGCGATGGTCTCGCCGCTTTCCAGTTTTTCCTGGATGGTCTTGACGATGCCTGCCAGGTTGCGACCCGGCGAGACGACGGCCCCGACCAGCTTTTGGGCTGGGGTGAGCACGATCTGCACGATCTTGGCCTGGGCTTCTTCTTTGGTGGGGAACTCCGAGAGCTTCTTGATCTCTCCGGGTCCAAAGGTCATGCCGTCCATGACGGCGCCTTTGACTTCGAGTTCTTTGATCTTCTTGACCCAGTCGATCAGTTCGCGGGCGACGCCCACGACCGAAGTGTCTTCGGTCGTGGGGTACACCATGGCCGCGGGGCCATCGATGAAGTCGTTGAGGGGTTCCAGGTCGCCGCCGCTGAAAACCTTGCGGGCGAGGCTGTTCTTGATCACGCGGACCTTCACCGCTTTTTCTGCAAAAGCGGCACGGATGTCGTTGGTTCCGGTGCTGTCCACACCGCGGACGTCGATGACGATGGCGCCGTTCACGCCGTCGAATTCATCTTCGTAGGCCTTGGCGATCAGGTTTTTGACGGTCTTGCTCATGATGAGGCTTCTTTGAAGTGGACCGGCGCGCCAGCGTCAGTCGGTTGTATCGGTCAGAGGTGCGAAAGAACGCAGGGTCAAACGAGACGAGAGCGGTCGGGGTTTAGACTTCCAGCAGCACGCTGGGGGTCATGGTCGCGCTGATGGCGGCACCCATGACGTACAGGCCTTTGGACGAGGCGGGCTTGCTCTTGACGATGTGGTCGATCATCGCTTGGGCGTTTTCGACCAGCTGCTCAGCACTGAAGCTGTGCTTGCCCACCGGGCAGTGAATGTTGCCACCCGCGTCGTTGCGGTACTCGACCTTACCTGCGGCAAAGGCCTTGACCGCCGCAGCGACCTTGGGGTCCACGGTGCCGCTCTTGGGGCTGGGCATCAGGCCCTTGGGGCCCAGGGCCTTACCCAGCTTCGAGACCACACGCATCATCGCCGGCTCGGCGATGGCCACGTCGAAGTCCATCCAGCCGTCTTCGATTTTCTTGACCAGTTCTTCGCCACCGGCTTCGATTGCGCCGGCTGCTTTGGCTTCATCGACCTTCTCAGGGGCACAGAAGGCGATGACCTTTTTCTGCTCACCGCCGACGCCGTGAGGCAGGCTGATCGAGCCGCGGAGCATCTGGTCGGCCTGCTTGGGGTCGATGCCCAGGTGCATCACCAAGTCGACGGTTTGGTCGAACTTGGTGGCCCGAAAACCTTTGAGCCGCTCGACGGCCTGGGTCAGTGGGAGCTTGTCTTCGTTGGCCACCCGCGCGTCGGCGGTGTAGCGCTTGCCTGGCTTGTTCTTCGCCATGGGATCGGTCCTTTCGAGTTGCACGGAATGTGCTCGTCTACCACGGTTAAGGGCCCGTGGTTGGCCCGTGATGAGCGGCGGCCCGCGGCCACCGCAAAAGAATTACATGCCTTCGATGGTGATGCCCATCGAGCGGGCGGTGCCCGCGACGATGCGGCAGTTGGCTTCTTCGGTGTGACCCGCAAGCTCTTTGCCCTTTTCGGCCACAATCGCTTTGACCTGATCAAGCGTCAGGCTGCCGACCTTCTCTTTGTGGGGAACGCCCGAACCCTTTTCGACGCCGGCAGCGTCTTTGATCATGACCGCCACGGGGGGGGCCTTGACTTCGAATTCGAAGGTGCGGTCTTTGTAGACCGTGATCACGCAGCCGACCATCTTGCCGTTCAGCGAACGCGTGCGTTCGTTGAACTGCTGGATGAACTGGCCGGGGTTCACGCCGTTCTGACCCAAGGCGGGTCCGATGGGCGGAGCCGGGGTGGCTGCGCCGCCCGGGGCTTGGATCTTGAAGACGGAGGTGATTTCTTTCTTGGCCATGGTCGGGCTCGTGTCGTCTTAAATAGGGTGGGGTCGGCCCGGCTAGCGCACGGCGGCCGATCCGGAGCGGCGAGCCGAACAGTGTAACGATCCGGACCTGCTGGGCAAGTCGCCCCCCCCTTCGGGGGCTCCGCCACGGGCGTTCAGATCGCCCCAAGCCGCCTTGGGGCTACAAAAAAACCCCCTCGCCGAGGCTGAGGGGGTTTAGAGTGGCCAGACCCGGACTTGAACCGGGGACACCGGCATTTTCAATGCCGTGCTCTACCAACTGAGCTACCTGGCCGGCAGCCCGGACACGGGGTGATCCGCGTCGGGGCGGAAATCCTACCGCAGGGCGACGCATGTCGCAACGCCTGCACCGGGTATTTACGAGCCGTAACCCTCGGGGTGGGCTTGGAACCAGCGCCAGGCGTCGGCGACCATGGTCTGGGTGTCGGTGAACTTGGCGCTCCAGCCCAGCTCGCGTTTGATCTTCGCCGGGTCGGCGTACAGGCTCGGCGGGTCGCCGGGGCGGCGGTCGGCAATCTCAACGGTGAAGTCCACACCGGTCACCTGCTTCACCGCGTCAACAATTTCCTTCACGCTCATGCCGTTGCCGATGCCCAGGCAGTACACGCGCTGGTCGCCGGGCTTGAGTGCGCCCAGCACCACGGTGTGGGCGTCCACCAAATCCACCACGTGCACGTAGTCACGCACACAGGTGCCGTCGGGGGTGTCGTAGTCGTCGCCGAAGATGTAAGCCTTCTCGCGCTTGCCCTGGGCGGCTTGCAACAGCACGGGGATGATGTGCGTCTCGGGGTCGTGGTCTTCGCCGATGCGTGCTTGGGGGTCGCTGCCCGCAACGTTGAAGTAGCGCAGGATCGCAAACGCAAAATCGTCGTGGGCCACGGCGTAGTCACGCAGCATGTGCTCGACCATCAGCTTGCTTTGGCCGTAAGGGTTGATGGGCGATTGCGGGGTGTCTTCGACAATCGGCATGGTCGCCGGCTCGCCGTAGGTCGCGGCGGTCGAAGAATGCACGATGGTTTTGACGCCTGCCCGCTCCATGGCTTGCAGCAGGCTCAGCACACCCGCGACGTTGTTTTCGTAGTAGCTCAGCGGCTGATCCACCGATTCACCCACGTACGTGAGCGCCGCGAAGTTCATCACCGCTTCGATGCGGTGCTCGCGCAGCGTCGCCTCGATGACTTCGCCATCGAGCAGGCCCGCTTCGATCAGCGGCACGCCGGCGGGCACAGCTTCACGGTGGCCACGGCAGAGGTTGTCCAGCACCACCACTTGGTGGCCGTCGGCGAGCAGCCGCTGCACGGCGTGGGATCCGATGTAGCCGGCGCCGCCGGTGACAAGGATGTTCATCGTATTTCTTTCCTGTTGCGAATTGGAATCTTGAGTCTTCACCGGTGTCACGCGGCGGCCGCCGCACCGGGCTTCTCGCGCCCGAGCCGGTCAATCAGCAGTGTGATGCCCAGCCCGATGCCCATCAGCAGCACCGCGCCTCCGATCTGTAAACCCACGGGTTGAAAAAACGCGGTGGGCAGGTCTTCGGCTTCCAGGGTTTTACCCGTGGCGTCGTACACCAGCGCCGGCTCGCCGGTGTCTGAGTCGATGCCCTGCACCAAGGTTTGGCCTTTGAGCTTCATGCCCGCCTCGGCGGCCACCGGTGCCTGAAAGGGCCACAGCCCGACCACGGCCCCCACCAGCAAACCCAGCAGCACGCCCAGGGTGGCCCGGCGGTAACGCTTGAGCAGCCACGCCAGCACGTTGCTGACCACCACCACGCCAATCAAGACACCCAGGCCCACGGGTAGGATCACGTGCAGCCCCACGTCGGTGATTGCTGCGAAGTCTTTGGCCTTCAACGCTTCTTTGAACGCGCTGATGCCCGAGAGGATCGGCACGTACACCCCCAGCACCAGCAGCAGGTAGCCGCCGCTGACCCCGGGCAAGATCATGGCCGACGCGCCCGCCACGCCGGCGAGAAACAGCATCACAAAGCCGTCGTTCTGCACCTCGGACGCGCCGCCGGCGGTCTGCCACAGCGCGAGCGCGGCCATGCCCACAAAACCCAGCACGGCGCCGATCCACACCGGCGCCAGGGACCCGCCCTTTCCATCCGAGGTGATCAGCCGCCACACCACCGGCACGCCGCCCAATGTCAGCCCAATGAACAGGCTGTACATGACCCAGCGGTGCTGGACCACCAGTTCTTTGACCGGGCCGGCCAGCAACACAATCGAGGCCAGCGCCGCGGCCACCACGAAGCCCAGCACGACCAGCGATGGCCGGCGCAGCTTCAACCGGCTGACCTCGCCGATGGCGTCGATGAAGCGGGGGTAGATGCCCGCGGCCAGCAGCATGGTGCCGCCGCTGATGCCCGGCACCAGGTTGGCCAAGCCCATGAGCGCCCCGCCCACGGCGCTACGCACCGCAAGCTGCCCAAA
>JALZVY010000110.1 GCA_023300125.1 Phycisphaera sp. | reverse complement strand
CCTTGCCTCGTATGAATCTCGGCACCCCGCTTCCCGCAGGTGCGACCTGTTCGATGCTGAAAGTCGCAGTGAAAGAAATCCGAGATGCACGCTGGGCATTCTGTTCAGCCTGGCCGACCAGGCGGCTGATGGATGCTCGTTTTGATTCAACCTCCCCAAACGCCAAGCCGGCCCCACCCATCACCAGCCAGGCCAAGGTCAACGCCGAAGTCTGAACGTACGAGTTGAAAAACATATTCTTTATCCTTGGTCGTGGGTACAAAAAAAGATCTTCACGGCAGGCATTGCACCGTAGGTCAATGCCCGCGCAGCGGTAACAGCCCCGTTTGGCTAACCCAACCGATGAACCCCCCATTCCTGCAGAAACCCGAGGGTGCCCTGCTAGAGTGATTGCAACCTTATTTCCCGGAGACCCTCATGAAAAACCTGCTGGCCGTTTGTTTGTTGACCCTGATCCCCTGCGTGGCCGGGGCAGCGGACACGCAGACCGCGACCGACACCGGCCTGGCCCGGGAGATCGCGGACCGCTACGGGTTTGCCCAGTGGGGCGAGGTGGAGACGCTGGAGTACACCTTCAACTCCACGCGGCCCAATAAACGCAAAGTGTCGCGGGCCTGGACGTGGTACGTGGCGACAAACACGGTGACGCGGCGCAGCCTCAAAGCGGGCGGCGAGGCGGTCACGATTGCCCTGCACGCCGACCCGGCGACTTGGAACAAGGACCAGACGCGGGTACACAAGCAGTTCATCAACGATTCGTACTGGCTGCTGATTCCGTTTCAGCTGGTGTGGTCGGACCCCGCGGTGACCGATGCGGGCGAGGCGCCGCTGCCCGTGGGATCAGGGCAAGGCCGCAAGGTGGTCACGCAGTGGCCCGCCGAGGGCGGTTACACACCCGGCGACGCGTACGACCTGTTTCTGGACGGCGACGGACTGATCCGGGCGTGGACGTTCAGGCGCGATGGCGGCGACAAGGGCCGCTCGATGACGTTTGAGGGCTACGAGCAGGTGGGCCCGCTGCTTCTGAGCTTGGACCATCGCGATGGGAGCGGCGCCGGGGGCTCTCGCCGGTTTTTCACCGACGTGGAGCTGACGCTGCGCACAGGAGAGCAGGCAGAGGCATCGGCCCCCACCCCGTAGCCCGTAGGCGTTTGAATCCTTTTGCGTCGCGACTTCCGCGTCTGCGGTGCTTGGGCATCGCGCTAACACGCAGAGTGAGCGCAGAGGTTTTTCTGCGGCTTATGGATCCAGCCCAAAAAAAAGCCCGCCCGCGTGATCGCGGGCGGGCTGCGCTTTATCGATCGCCTTCAAGGCGGCAGGCAACGGGTGGTGCGGCGGTATCAGGCCTTGCGGCGACGGCGTGTGCCCATCAGGCCCATCAAGCCCAGCCCGGCGAGGGCTGCCGAAGGGGTGTGGGCCGAAACCGTCAGAGGAGGATGGTTATCGATGGCGGCGTTGTCGAGATCAACCACGTCACTCAAGTTGTCGAGAACGTCCTCAAACGTGTCGGACCCCAACTGGCCGGCGATCGCCTGCTTCACTTGCTCAGAGATCGTGCCATCAAAGTCTTGGAGGCTCTGGGCCGAGATCGCGTTGCCGAAGGCAATGGTTCGGGTGATGTTGCTATCCACATCGGTCAGCGTCACAACAGAGATCGAGCCCCGGCCGGAACCTATCAACATCTTTGAGACACTTTTCAAACGACGTTCCGTGTAATCAACTCGCTTTGGATGGTTTTAGTTCGGCCGCCGCGGCTTCAGTTGCAGGCGTGAGGGTGGCAAGCGGCTTGTCGGGGTTGATCGCAACGGCGTCGCGTAGTTCAGGCGCCTGCGGCGGACCCTTGACGAAGCGTTCGGGGTGCTTGCCGTAGTAGGCGTCCAGATTCGCCTGCCGCGTCTTCTGCAACGCGGCGTGCCGCCCGCTGTAGACCGTCGCAGGCGTGAACAGCGCCAGGCTGCTGTGGTGGTGTTCGTGGTTGTACCAGGCAAAGAACGTCTCGAAGTATTCTCGTGCCAGGTCCAGGCTCTCGAACCGGCCGGGGTAGCCGGGGTGGTACTTCACGGTTTTGAACTGCGCCTCGCTGAACGCGTTGTCGTTGCTCACCCGCGGGCGGCTGAACGAACGGGCCACGCCCAGTTCATCGAACACTGCGGCCAGGCCGTGGCTCTTCATCGCCGAGCCGTTGTCGGCGTGAACGGTCAGCCGGTTGGCGTCGAGCTTCTGCGTCTTGACGCCATGTTTGAATAGCGTCTGCGCGTGAGCACTGCTCTGAGTCTCGGCCAGCGTCCAGGCAACGACGTAGCGGCTGTAGAGATCCAGCACGACGTAGAGGTAGAAGAACTGGCCGCGGGCGGGGCCGGGGATCTTGGTGATGTCCCAGGTCCAGACCTGATTGGGGCCGGTGGCGGTCAGCTGCGGCTTGACCCTTTTGGGGTGTTCGCGTTGCGGACGTCTTTCACGAACGGCCGTGTTTTCGTGAAGGATCCGATACATCGAGCGTTCCGAGCAGAGGACCGTTCCTGCCTCCAGCATTCGGGCGCAGATCTGCGCAGGCGGCAGCTCGGCATCGTCGGGCTGGCAGACCAGGGCGAAGATCCGGTCGCGTTCGGGATCCGGGATACGGCGTGGCACACGCTTCTCAACGGGCGGTGCCGCGGGCTTGAGCGGCGCGACCGCCCGGTAGTAGGTCGCCCGTGAGAGCTTCAACGCCTCGCAGATGGCCGTACGGGGCAGCGGCGGCCTGGTGGTTTTCAGGTGTTCTTGAGCGATCTTCACGGCGTGTCTTCTTCGCTGAGACTTTCCATCGCCAGGCTTAGTTTTTTTTGGAGATCGATCATCATGTGCGCCTGATCGAGCTTCTTCTGAAGCCGGGCGTTCTCGCGGATCAGCTTCTCGTGCTCAGCGCGTCCGACGGCAGCGGGCTTTTTCTTGATCCCGGTCTCCCCGCGGTTGATCCGTTCTCGCCAGCGTCGCCACTCGGTCAGGTGAGACGACCGCAGCCCCTCCTAGCGGAGGATCACCCCTGTAGCGCCACGTTCGGTGGCGGCGTCGAGCTTCTCAAGGATGGAGAGCTTGTAGGCGGCGGTGAAGAAGCGGCGTTTGGGCTTGGTGTGGGGGGAAGTCGAGTCGTCGCCGGCCCTCCCGGCCGCGGGGGCCGGGAGGGCGTTGGGAAGAGAGGTCTTGTTGGTGTTCTGGGTAGGGTCCATGAGGGGTCCTAAGCCGCCCGTCGGGAGATCTGTGTAATTGTCTCATGGATGTTGGCAGATCGGGGAGCCTCTGTCTTCAGCGTATGGCAAGTGCACCAGTGCGCCGTGGCCCGATGTGCGATTTGTCACGTTTTACGGATCGTTAAACGACTATACGTCTGATTGTTTGTATTGATGAAGTTTGTGATCGGATCCCTTATTGAGTCATCGCTGAAAAAAGAGTCTTTGCCCCATGGCGACACGGCGATGGCCCACTTTGCCCGAAATTTGGTCGGGCGGAGCGCCATAGGGTTGCGCTCGCGCTGGCACAGGGGCAGGGGTGTGATGGGGTCATGCGTCTTGCAAACCAAACGCCGGAAATTCAGGCTGTCCTTTTGGGGGATGCCATCCACCCGGGGCAGGGCTGATGCGTCTGCCCCTTTTAAACCGGAGCCAGCACCACCCCCACGCGCGCGGGCAGGTACACGCGCACGGACTGGTCGCGCCCGTACATTTCTATTTTTTCGTGCACGAAGGTCTGTCCTGCAGCCACGCGGTTGTGGCCGCCGAAGGCCGCGTCGTCGGACGACAGCACCAATCGGTAGTCGGTCGCGTCGGGCACGGGCAGGCGCAGGTCGGCGTAGCTCTCGGTGGGGTGAAGGTTCACCGCGAACACCAGCGGCCCACGGCGATAGACCAGCTGCCGGCTGTCCTCGTGCACGGCCAGCGATTGGATCAGTGGGTCTTCGAGCAGGTGGAAGGCCGGGTCCAGGCCCATCAGCGCGGCGTCGAAGGCCCCCAACTGCTTGTAGCGCAGGTCGTCGCGCTGGGCCAGGCTCCACTGGCGGCGGGCAAATTTGCAGCTCCAGTGGTTGCCTTCACGGGGGAAGTCGATCCACTCGGGGTGGCCAAACTCGTTGCCCATGAAGTTGAGATAGCCCTCGCCCGACAGGCTGAAGGTCAGCAGGCGGATGAGTTTGTGCAGGGCCACGCCGCGGTCGACCTTCAGGTCGCCGCTGTCCACGGACATGCCGGTGTAGATCGCTTCGTTGAACAGCCACATGGCCAGGGTTTTGTCGCCGACCAGGGCTTGGTCGTGGCTCTCGGCGTAGCCGATGTGCTTTTCGCGGTGCCTGCGGTTCGTAAGCTCGTGCATGATGCCGCTGAGGTTCCATCCCTCGTCGGGGACTTCTTTGAGCAGCTTGATCCATTGGTCGGGGATGCTCATGGCCAAGCGGTAGTCGAAGCCCAGCCCGCCTTCGGCGGTGGGCCGGGCCATGCCGGGCATGCCCGAGACGTCTTCGGCGATGGTGATTACGCGGGCGCCCACAGTCTTGCCCGCGTCGTGGGCCACGTCGTTGGCCAGCATGAGGTAGGTCACGGCGTCTTCGTCGACGTTGTCACCGAAGTAGTCGTCGTAGCAGGTAAACGATTTGCCCAGACCGTGGTCGCGGTAGAGCATGCTGGTGACGCCGTCGTAGCGCATGCCGTCGAAGCGGAATTCTTCGATCCAGTACCGGGTGTTGCTTAAAAGCAGCCGCAGGGTTTCGGGCACCTGGTAGTTGAAGCACTTGCTGTCCCACGCGGGGTGGTCGCCCCGCGGCGGGGCGTGGAAGTACTGGTGGTCGGTGCCGTCGAAGCCGTTGAGGCCTTCGGCGGTGTTTTTGACCATGTGCGAGTGGACGATGTCCATGATGACCGTCAGCCCTAGGCCGTGGGCCTCGTCGATGAGCGCTTTGAGCGCATCGGGCGTGCCGAAGCGTGACGAGACGGCGAACAGGTTGCTGACGTGGTAGCCGAAGCTGCCGTAGTAGGGATGCTCTTGCACGGCCATCAGCTGCAGGGCGTTGTAGCCCTTGCCGGGGAGGGTGGGCAGCACGTCGCGGCGGAAGGCCGCGAAGTCGGCCACGGCTTCGCGTTCCGAGGCCATGCCCACGTGGGCTTCGTAGATCCGCACCCCTTCGCGCGGGGGCAGGGCTGGGGGGCTGTGCTTCCAGGCGTAGGGAGCCTTGGGCATCCACAACCGGCCGGTGAAGTCGTTGCTGCCGGGGTCTTGGGTGGCGTATTGGATCCAGGCGGGGATGCGGTCTTCCAGGCCCCGGTCACCGGTGACGCGCACCTTGACGGCGCTTTCATGCACCAGGCGCTCGCCGTGGGTGGCGTCGGGGAAGAAGGACGACCACTGCCCGTGGTCGCCGCGGGTCAGCGGGTCGGCCTTGCCGTCCCACTGGTTGAAGTCGCCCACCAGGGCCAGGTGCTGGGCCTGGGGGGCCCACTCGCGGTACCACAGGCCCGGCTGGCCGTCGGGCCCCACCCCGCGGGTGAAGCCGAAGTGCTCGTAACCCCGAGAGGCATCGTCGGGCAGCTGCGCGTGCATGGCTGCCAGCCGCTCCAGCCGCCGCCGGATCGCGTCGGTGTGCGGTTCGAGGTACCCGTCATCAAGAACAAGCTGCGGGACCAAGGGTGGGGACTGCTTCATGCCGCCAGTCTGGCGCAATTGTGCGGGCCCCGCAACGCGCACGGCGCTCAGTCGCCTGCTCCCGCGCGGGGTTCTGCTTTCCGTCGGGAACCTTTGGCGGTGACGTGCGTCTAAACCACCGCCCCTGTCCCGACCTTCTCTCCGATCGAGCCGCCCCATGAATCCCCCCCAAACCACCACCGCCGCCCTGCTCGCCGTCCTGCTGATGCTTCCCGCTGGCCTCGCCAGCGCCCGGGTCAAGCTCATCACTCTGCCCGTGCGTGACCGCGTCGAAATCCGCCTTGACCACGACCAGGCCACGCTGGTCGAGGAAGAGCGCACCGTCCCGCTGGTCGCGGGCACCAACCAAGTCGACTTCTCCTGGGCCAACACCCAAATCAACGCCGCCACGCTGGTCTTCCGCGTGCTCGACGACGACGGCCAAGAAATGACCGGCGACGACGCGCCCGTCAAGGTGCTTTCGGTCACCTATCCCCCCGGCGAGAACGCGCTGGTGTGGCAAGTGTCATCGGCCCGGGCCACCTCGGCCCGTGTGCGCATCAGCTACCTGCTGGGTGGCCTCACCCGCGGATTCAGCTACCGCGCCCGGGTCAGCCACGACGAACAACGCCTCACCCTCAGCCAGTACGTCAACATCCGCAACTTCGCCGGTGAGGCCTACGGTGACACGCAGATTTCGATCGGCTTGGGCGACGCGGAAGGCGGGATCGTCAAACCCTTGGGCCTCAACGAGAGCAAGCAGGTCCGCACGCAGCGCTTTACCGACCTGCCAGTCACTAAAACTTACACCGCCGATTTTCACCGCTTTGGCTACCTCGACGCGGGCGAAAAGAAGCTGCGCGTTCCCATGCACTACCGGCTGTCCAACACCGCCGGCGCCGGGCTGGGCCAGAGCGCCCTGCCCAAAGGCAAGGTCCGCATCTTCCAAGAAGACAGCGCCGGCCCCGACGCCACCACCGCCTTTCTGGGCGAAGACGTCGCCGCCCACACCCCCGTCGGCCGCCACGCCGACCTCTTCGTGGGCGTGGCGCAGGACGTCGTGGTCCGCCGCACCGTCGAAAAGCAAGACGACCGCCGCATCGCCGGCAACCTGATGGAGCGCCGCGTAACCCTGAAGTACGTCGTCGAAAACTTCAAAGACACCCCGGTGACCTTGCGGCTGGCCGAGCAGATCGACGCGCTGCGCCGCGAACTCGGCCGCCACAGCGGTCAGACCGCTTCTTGGTCGCTGGGCCAGGCCACCACCCTGCCCGGCCAGCCAATCTTCGACGAAACCGATGCCGGCCGTGTCACCTTCGAAGCGCCGCTGGCCGCCCGCACCGGCGACACGCCGGAGGCGGCGACGTTCTTCCTCGAAATCGTCTTCGAGAACCAGTGGTAGCCCGCCTGCGTCCGGGGCGCATCCGAACCCCGGAAACGAGCACGCCAACCGACGCCGGTTCACGCCTCTGCCTCCCCTGCCTTAATAACGCCTAAGACCTAACGCCT
>JALZVY010000109.1 GCA_023300125.1 Phycisphaera sp. | reverse complement strand
GCGATGGCGGCCCGCAGGGTGTCGAGGCCCTGGCCGGTGTGGGCGCTGACGCAGAGGGCGCCGTCGGGGCCGGGCTGGGGGCCATCCCGAGAGCCGGGCTGGGCGTCGCATTTGGCGTGGACCCGCAGCCGGGCGGCGTCGGTGCGGTGGACCGTGTCGTCCAGGGCGATGAGAAGATCGGCGCGGGTGAGTTGGGCGCGGGCGGCGTCTTGGGCCGCGGCGTCCAGGGCGTCGATGGCGTGGTCGCGGTGGCCCAGACCCGCGAGGTCCACCAGCATGACTTCGGTGTCGTCGGCGGCCTCTGGGCCTGCGAGGCGCAGGGGTTCTTCGAGCACGTCGCGGGTGGTGCCTGCCGCGGCGTCGACCACGGCGCGGTCGCGGCCCAAGAGCGCGTTGAAGAGGGTGCTTTTGCCGGCGCTTGGCGGGCCGGCCAGCACCACCCGGGGCAGGGCCTCGACCGCGCCCCATGACCGAGACCGGGCCCGCAGCGCCGCCAGATGGTCCGAGGCCTGGGCGATGCCCGCGGCCAGGTCGCTTGGGGCGATGGGCACGACGTCTTCTTGGTCGACAAAATCGATGCCCGCCTCGGTGAGGGCCAGCAGGCGGCCGAGGGTGTCGACCTGGGTGCGGGCAAAGCGGGCCAGTTCGCCCCGGGCCAGGTGGTTGGCCGCGGCCAGCTGGCCGTCGCTGACTGCGGTGATGGTGGCGGCCACGCCTTCGGCGGCGGTGAGGTCGAGCTTGCCGTTGAGATAGGCCCGGAAGGTGAACTCGCCGGGTTCGGCCAGCCGCACGCCGGGCTGCGCGGTGAGCTGGGCGAGCACCCGTTCGAGCAGCGCGGGGTGGCCGGGCAGCTGCAGCTCGGCGCTGTCTTCACCGGTATAGGAGCGCGGCCCTTGCGTGCGCACCGCCAAAGCAGGCAGGGGTGGATCGGCCAGTTGCACGGCTACCAGGTGGTGCGGCGGCGCGGTGAAGGGTTTGGTGAGCACGGCGTCGAGCGCTGCGAATGCCGCGGGGCCCGAGAGGCGCAGCAGCCCTCGGGCGCTGCGCCCCGGTGGTGAGCTGACGGCGGCGATGGTGGCGGGCGTGGTCACGCGGCAGAGCGCTCGAGGCGTTAGGCGTTAGAGCCTAGAGCCTAGTTTTAAGACGAAAACCAAAGGAAGTGGAAGGCCGCGTCAGCGCTCTGACTAGGCCCTAGCGCCTAGCGCCTGGACCCGCAGGTCACTTCCGCTTCTTGTAACTCTTCGAATCCACCGATTTGCGCCCGGGGGACTTGCCCGCTTGTTTGGCGGCTTGCTGGGCGGCGGCCATTTCTTGGGCCATTTCGATGCGTTTGGCCATGCGTTCGCGGAAGCCGCCGGGCTTGGGGGGCTTTTTGTCGAAGAGGGTGCCGGCTTCTTCTTGCTCGCGGACGTGCTTGCGCACGATCCAGCTGTCGACGATGCCCGCCAGGGTGGAGGCGGTGATGTACAGCGTGAGGCCCGAGGGGGCGCTGTAGAGCATCACCGGGAAGATGAAGGGCATGATCCGCATGATCTTCTGCTGCTGGCGCTGCTGGTCGTTGGTGGGCTCGGGCGTGGTGAGCTTCATCTGGAAGTAGAAGACAAAGGCCATGGCCAGCGGCAGGATGTTGATGCTGCGGAATTCGGGCTTGATGAAGGGGATCCAGCTGAGCTGGTAGGCGGGCTGGTCGGGGGGGATGAAGCGGATGAAGTTGTCGGCGACCGAGAGGTCTTCGAGGAAGTGCCAGCGTCCGCCGCTGAGGCTCTGGAAGATGCTGTAGAACGCGGGTTCGTGGCGCAGCTCGATGGCGAAGTAGAGCATCGCGTAGAGCGCGATCCAGATGGGCGTTTGCAAGAGCATGGGCAGGCAGCCCAGCACGTTGGCGGGGTTGACGCCGGCTTCGCGGTAGAGCTTCATGGTCTCGCGGTTCATCGCCGCGGGGTCGTCTTTGTATTTCTCTTTGAGCGTGGCCATCTTGGGCTGCAGCTTCTGCATCTGCTTGCCCATTTTCAGCATGTTGGTTTGGGCGCGTTTGGTGATGGGGTGCAGGATCAGCCGCACGGTGAGCACCAGCAAGATGATGGCCATGCCCCAGTCGCGGACCAGGGTGTGGATGATCTTCATGTAACCCAGCAGGCCTTTGGCCAGCCACTGCCAGGTGCAGAAGCTGCAGCTCAGCTCGTAGCGGATGAGCTTGTCCAGCTGCAGCAGGTCGTAGGGGTGCTGGGCGAGCACTTCTTTTTTGCGCGGCCCGGCGAAGATCGCCAGGCTCAGGTCGTTGGTGGCGCCCGGGGCCACCTGGGCCACGGGGCTGACCAGCTCGACGGCCAGGCGTTCTTTGTCGGTCTTGCGGTTGGTGGCGCTTTGCCGCAGGGTGCGGGTGAGCACGGTGGGGAAGATGCCGTCGAGTTCGGGCACGGCGGCGGTGGTCGTGGCGGTGTCGGCGACCGGGGCGTGGGTGATGAGCGCGAAGTAGCGGTTTTCCGCGGCGATCCACGCCAGGCGCGAGCCTTCGCGCAGCTCGTCGTTGGGCCACAGCGACGCGTTGCCTGCCAGCAGGCTGCCGCGGTCGAAGTGGCCGTCGTCGACGTAGACCCCGAACTTGGCGGGCTTCTCGGGGCGGAAGTGGCCGGTGACGAACATGCGCCGGTCGCCCAGGTAGTTGCCCGGCTCAAGCAGCACGTCGCCCTGGGCATACTGAGACAAGGCCACCTGCAGGGGCTTGTCGGTTTGGTTGAGGATCTGCTGGCTGAGCTGCACGTCGTAGCTGTCGTGGGCCAGCGACCAGGTGCGGACGATCTCGGCGATCGGGGCGCCGTCGGCGTCGACCACGGGCAGGCGGTAGGTGACCGACTGCACGTTGCCGCGGGTGGCGGTGGGTGAGGCGGACCAGCGGGCGGTGTCGACAGGCACCCAGGTGCCGTTGAGATAGAGCTGCCGCGCGGCGAAGGGGTAGAAGGCGGGGCTTTCGCCCTCGGGCAGGTCGACGCCGACGTTGACCAATTCGTAGGGCGCGTTTTCGGGCGCGTTGGGGTCGTGGCTGACAAAGCGCTTGTAGTCGGCCATGGCGATGCGCTGCACGCCGGCGCCCCAGGCCGAGAACTCGACCCGGACTTTGAAGGGGCTGTCGGGATCCACCGAGCCCAAGACCGGGGCCAGGGTGGCGTCTGCCGAGACGGCGCGGAGGTCACCGAGCGCGGCCACCGCCGAGGCGGCGGGGGCCGTGGTGTCGCCGGCGGTGTCGGTTGGGGTGTCGGTCGAGGTTTCGGTCGAGGGGGCTGCGTCGGTTGACGCGGCGCTGGTGGCGGGGGGCGTTGGCGTCGGGGCCGCGTCGCC
>JALZVY010000108.1 GCA_023300125.1 Phycisphaera sp. | reverse complement strand
TGAATCGCGTGTGGGCGCACAGGGCAGGCAGGGTGCGCGCGTTTTAGGGCGCGAGCCGGTCGATGCGCCACGCGCCCTGCTCAAGGGTGTAGCGGAACCGGTCGTGCAGGCGCGATTGTTGGCCCTGCCAGAACTCGAAGCTGATGGGGCTCACGCGGTAGCCGCCCCAAAAGGGGGGCACGGGCAGGGGGGCGTCGCCGGGGTGCTGGGCTTCAAGCTCGCGTTGGCGTGTTTCTAAAACCGCACGCGAGGCGATGGCCTGGGACTGGTTTGAGCACCACGCGCCGATCTGCGACCCGCGCGGGCGGCTTTGAAAATAATCCTTGGTTTCTTGCGCAGACACCTTGGTCACGGCGCCGGCGATGCGCACGGTGCGCACGGCCCGGGGGTGGTCGTCCCAGTGAAAGTTCAGCGCGGCCTTGGGGTTTTGGTCCAGGTCCGAGGCCTTGTCCGAGCCGTAGTTGGTGTAGAACACAAAGCCGCGGTCGGCGACCTTGGCGGCGTCGACGCCTTTGAGAAGCACCACCCGCGCCGAGGGCGTGCCCTGGGCGTCGGCGGTGGCCAGGGTCATCGCGTTGGGTTCGCGTAGGCCCGCCGACTGGGCTGCGCTGAACCACGCCGCAAACTGATCGAAGGGGTCGGCCGCGAGGTCGGCGGGATCGAGCGGCGGGACGTCGTAGGACTGTCGGAGGTCTTGGAGGGACATGGCGGGGCTCAGCAGAGCGGGCTCTAGGGGCTAGGGCCAATCGTTTCGTGAAGAAAGGCAGTTCAGGGGGCGTGGATATCCGCGACAGCGTTCTGGCTAAGCCCTAGGCCCTAACGCCTAACGCCTCGCGTGCTATCAGGCTTCACTTCAGCCCCGCGGCGCGGCGCAGCTTGCTGATTTCCACGCGGTCGAGCACGCGCCACTGGCGCAGGGCCAGGCCTTTGAGGCGTACCGGGCCGATGGCGGTGCGCTTGAGCTTGCGGACCTTGAGGCCGACCTTGGCCATGAGCCGGCGGATTTCGCGGTTCTGGCCTTCGGTCAGGGTGACTGCGAGGGTGGTGCGGTCGCCGCGGGTGCGGTCGGTTTCGTGGCGGACGATGGCCACGCTTTCGAGCGAGGCGGTTTTGGTTTTTGCGGGCGCCGCGTCGGCGCGGGCGGTGGCCAGGGTCAGGCCTTTGCGCAGGCGGGTGAGGTCGCCTTCTTCGACACGGCCTTTGACCATGACCAGGTAGCGCTTGGTGACGCCGAAGCTGGGGTGGGTCAGGCGGTGGGTGAGTTCGCCGTCGTTGGTGAGCAGGATCAGCCCGGTGCTGTCGCCGTCGAGTCTTCCCACGGCATGAAGCCGCACGTGCTTGGGGAAGGTGCCCGGGTCGATCAGGTCGATCACGCGGTTGCGGCCGTAGGGGTCGTCGTCGGTGGTGATGAAGCCTTTGGGCTTGTGCACCATGACGTAGACCTTGCCGGCGGTGGACCACTGCTTGCCCGAAGGCCCGGGCTTGCGCGGCTTGACCAGGGGTTCGCCGTCGACTTCGACGCGGTCTTCATACGGATCGACCCAGGCGGGCAGGGCGGTGATGCGCTCGCCGTTGATGGTGACCCGGCCGGCTTCGATGATGGCTTCGCACTCGCGGCGCGCGGCGATGCCGGCGTTGGCCATCACCTTTTGCAGGCGGGGGCCGCGGGCGTTGTCGTTGTAGCTGTGGTTGTTTTTGTTGCCCTTGGGCATGGTGGGGGTTCCTGGCGTCTCACGACGCGGGGGGGAGAGGCGCTAGGCGTTAGGGCCTAGAGCTTAGTAAGGCAAGGCAAACGAAGGGGCTTCGAAGCCCGCGGCAGCGCTCTGGCTAGGCCCTAGGCTCTAACGCCTAGCGCCTCAACACCCCGCGGCTTAGCCAAACTCGTCGCCGCGGAAGGTGCTTCCGAGGTAGGTCTGTTTCACCTGTTCGTCGTTGATGATCTCTTTGGGCGTGCCCTGGGCGAAGACCTGGCCTTCGCTGATGACGTACACGCGGTCGCACACGGCCAGCACGTTGTGCACGTTGTGGTCGGTGATGAGCATGCTGATGTCGAACTCGTCGCGCAGGCGGCGGATTTCTTCTTGAAGTTCTTCAACGGCCACCGGGTCGACGCCGGCGAAGGGCTCGTCGAGGAGGATGAGCGTGGGCTCGCTGATGAGGGCGCGGGCGATTTCGAGCTTGCGGCGCTCGCCGCCCGAGAGGGTGCGGGCTTCTTGGCGGCGGTTTTTGGCCAGGTCGAACTGGCTCATCAACTCTTCGGCGCGGGCTTGGCGCTCGCGGCGGTTGAGTGGGCGGGTCTCAAGGATGGCTTTGAGGTTGTCTTCGACGCTGAGCCGCTGGAACACGCTGGGTTCTTGGGCGAGGTAGCCCATGCCGCGCTGGGCGCGTTTGTACATGGGCAGGGCGGTGACGTCTTTGCCGTTGAACAGCACCTGCCCGGCGTCGGGGCTGATCATGCCCACGGTCATGCGGAAGCTGGTGGTCTTGCCGGCGCCGTTGCGGCCCAGCAGGCCGACGATTTCGCCTTCAGCGACATCGAACGACACCTGGTTCACGACCGTGCGGTCGTCATAGGACTTGACGAGTTGGTTGGATTTTAGAATGAACACGGGGCAGTCGGTTCGCGTTTAAAGTCGGCGGCTACAGGGTGGCGATAGGCAGTCAAGAGTCTAGCCGGACGCGGCCTCACAGGTCCTGCAATTTGCGAGCGGCCGTCTGCCGGGGCGTAATCCCGGGGCGAGCCGGAGACGTATTTCTTTTGAAAGAACTGATTTGATGGGTTTTAACGCACTGAGCTCTTTGACCACCGCCGCCGCTGTGACGCTTTCCGCCATGCTGGCGGTGGGCCCCGCCCAGGCCGCGGGCGACGCGGGCTCTGGCCCCACCGCCGAGGCCGCCTTGGCCAAGCTGATGGAGGGCAACGCCCGTTTTGTGGCTGGCGAGATGCAGCACCCCAATCTGTCGGCTGAGCGCCGGGCAGAACTGGCCAAAGGCCAGTCGCCCTACGCGGTGATCGTCAGCTGCTCGGACAGCCGGGTCCCCCCGGAGCACGTTTTTGACGCGGGCCCGGGCGACTTGTTTGTGATCCGCGTGGCGGGCAACGTGGTGGGCGACGACGCCCTGGCAAGCATCGAGTACGCCGTGGCGAAGCTGCATTCGCCCTTGGTGCTGGTGATGGGCCACGAAAACTGCGGCGCCGTGGGCGCTGCGGTGGCGACTGAGGTTGATGGCGCGGCCTTCGGTGGTCAGATCCACGACCTGGTTGAAACCATTCGCCCCGCGGTGCAGACGGCCATGGAGTGTGCCGAAGGCGAAGGATTGTTGGACGCTGCGGTTCAGGCCAACGCCGAGAGCGTGGCGGCTCAGCTGTGCGACAGCAAGCCTTACGTCGGTGCTGCGGTGGAGTCGGGTGCGGCCACGGTGTTGGCCGGACGCTACGACCTGGACACGGGTGAGGTGACGCTTTACCCCAACGCCCACGTGAAAGCAGATCACACGGGCCACGAACATCACGACGGCCACGACCACGCGGGTCACGCTCACTGATTGGGCCACGCCGACAAGCTGATATCAAGCAGACGCCCGCGGCCTTGGCCGCGGGCGTTTTTTTCAATGCGTTGTCGCGGCGGCACATCTGTGGATCGGGGCGTCCGCCAAGGCGGGTCAGCCGGCCTTGATGGCTTCCAGCTCGCTCCAGCGGACGTACAAGGTTTCGACCTTTTGCTGGGCGGTGCCCAGGTCTTCGCAGACCTTGGCGAAGCGGGCGTGGTCGGCCATGATTTTTTCGTCGCCGCATTCGTTTTGCAGGCGTTCGACTTCGTCTTCGGCCTGCTGAATGGCGGCTTCCATGCCGTCGAGCTCGTGCTGGAGCTTGTAGGTGAGCTTTTTCTGGGGGGCGGGGCCTTTGGCGTTGGTTTGTGTTTTGACCGCTGATTCGCCGCTGCTTTTGGGGGCCGCCGCGAGGGCGTTTTGTTGGTGCTTGAGGTATTGCGTGTAGCTGGGGAAGCCTTTGGCTTTGCCTTGGCCGTCGAGGGCGAGCAGCTCGGTGCTGAGGCGGTCGAGCATGAACCGGTCGTGGGTGACCAGCACGATCGCGCCGGGGAAGTCAGTGAGGCTTTGCTCCAGGACTTCGAGGCTGGGGATGTCCAGGTCGTTGGTGGGCTCGTCGAGGATCAGCACGTCGGCGGGCTGAAGCATGAGGTTGGCGATGAGGATGCGGGCCTGCTCGCCGCCGGACAAATCGCCCACGCTGGTGTTGAATTGCGCGGGGTCGAAGAGAAACTTTTTGGCCCAGCTGGCGACGTGGATCTGCTTTTCGCCGAACTGCACGATGTCGCCGATGGGGCAGAGGGCTTCACGCAGCTTGAGGGTGCGGTCGAGGGCTTCGCGGTGCTGGGTGAAGCGGGTGATTTTGAGGTTGGCCGCGGGCTTGACGGTGCCCGCGTCGGGTTCGAGCTCGCCGGCGATGATGCGCAGCAGCGTGGTTTTGCCCGAGCCGTTGGGGCCCATGAGCCCCAGGCGTTGGCCGGGGGTGAGCACCAGTTCGACGTCTTCAAAGAGCTTTTTGGATTGCTCGCCTTCGCCCATGGTTTTGGCGATGTTGTGCAGGGCAAGCAGCTTTTTGGTTTTGCGCTCGGTGGCCTGAAAATCGATGGACGTGACTTTTTTGGGCGCGTTGTTGCGGCCCACCAGCCCGGACATCTCGTCTTTGCGGGCGGCGGCGGCTTTGACTTGGCTTTGGTTGCGGGTTTGCCGGCCTTGCACGCCTTGTTTGAGCCAGGCGTTGTCGCGGCGGACTTTGCCGGCCAAGGCGCTTTGCTGGGCGGCTTGGGCGTCGAGGAATTCTTCTTTGCGGCGGACGAACTCGGAGTAGTTGCCCTTGGCTTCGAAAGTACCGCCGGGGTAGGCGGTGGACAGCTCGACGATGCGCGACGCGCAGGCTTCGAGAAAGGTTCGGTCGTGGGTGATGAAGACCATCGCCAGCTCGGGGTTTTGCTTGACGAAGGCTTCGAGCCAGATGACACCTTCGAGGTCCAGGTGGTTGGTGGGTTCGTCGAGCATGAGCACGTCGGGCTCGTCGGCGAGGGCGCAGGCGATGGACAGGCGCTTTTTCCAGCCGCCCGACAGGCTCTTGACTTGGCGGTGGGGGTCGGTGAAGCCCAGCTTGCTCAGGCTCATGCTGGCGCGGGTTTCGGGGTCGAGCCCGTGGGGTGGGGCGGCGGACATGCGGTCGACGATGGCCGAGTGGGGGGTGGCGTCGGGTTTGAAGACGTCGGCCTGGCCGACGTAGGACAGCCGCAGCTGCTTGCGGCGGGTGAGGTCGCCTTGGTCGGGTTCTTCGAGGCCTGCGAGGATCTTGAGCAGGGTGGACTTGCCGGCGCCGTTGGGGCCGATGAGCCCCAGGCGCTCGCCGTCGTGGATGGCGATGGAGACGCCTTCGAACAGCAGGTGGGTGCCGTAGGTTTTGGCGAGGTCGGCGGCGTGGAGGAGGGTGGCCATGGGTGGGGCGTCGGGGAGAGGGGGGCGTTTTCAGGCGGGGCGAGAGTTTAGCGGGGCTTTGCCGTGGCCAAGTGCGCCGGCGTTCGGGGGCTTGGGGGTTCGGGTGCCCAAGGGGCTGCTGGGATAAGGATCGCTTGGGCAGTTCTTCTCTCATAAACTGGCACCATGCAGTCTCTTGCCCGCTGGTTCGCACGCCTGGGCCCCACCAACCCGATGGTCGTACGCATTGTCGAGGGCGGCTCGCGGCGGCGGCAGCACATGCTGGTGCGAATGGCCTATCTGGGGCTGTTGGTGGGGCTGGTGGTGCTGGGGCTTTTGTCGGGCGGGGGGCTGCTGGCCGAGCGGGTGGGCTTGAACACGCTGGCCCGGAGCGGGGCGCAGCTGTTTCGCTGGATTGCCTACGGCCAGGTCATCGGGGTGTGCTTGCTGTCGCCGCTGTTCATGGCCGGGGCGATCGCCAGCGAGCAGTCGGGCAAGACCTACAACATCTTGCTGACCACGCCGCTGAGCAACTTGCAGGTGGTGCTGGGATCGCTGCTGGGGCGGCTGTTTTTCGTGCTTACGCTTCTGCTGAGCGGGCTGCCTCTTTTTGCGGTGGTGCTGGTGTTTGGCGGGGTGCGGGTGGGTTCGGTGCTGGAGGCTTTTGGCGTGGCGGCGTGCACGGCGGTGCTGGTGGGCAGCGTGGCGGTGACGCTGAGTGTGCTGCGGGCCGGCGGCCGCAAGGCGGTGTTTGTGTTTGTGATCGCGGTGGCGGCGTATCTGGTGGGGGCGTATTTGCTGGACCGCATGTTGATCCGTGAGATCGACACGGTGCCCTACACCACGTGGCTGACCGCGTGGCACCCGCTGCTGGTGCTCGAATCGTCGATGCTGACCGGCAGCTACCGGCCGCCGCCGCCGGAGGTGCTGTCGAATCATTCGGCCGCTGCGGCCTTCTTGTTGGGGCGGCCGTTTGCGGCTTTTGCGGCCTGGACGCTGGGGCTGAGCGCCTTGCTGGTGCTGGGCTGCGCGCTGATGCTGCGGCGGGTGGGCCAGGGCGAGTGGGTGGTTGTAGAGCGTTTGAAGAAGCGCCTGCGGATGGACAGCGGCGAGCGTCGCCACGCGCCGCGGGTGGTGGTGGGCAACCCGGTGGCGTGGCGCGAGGCCAACACCCGCGGCAGGCTGGCGGGGGCGGTTTTGGCCCGTGGGGGGTTTGCGGTGCTGGGCTTGGGTGCGGCGGTGGGGCTGACCTGGGCCCACCACGCAGGGGTGCTGCCGGCGAACCTGCCGGCGCCCGCCACGCAGGGCGGCAACAACCCGTTTCTGACTTCGGCTCAGGTCTATCACCGCGGGCTCACCGCGTTGCTGGTGGTCGAGATCGCGGTGGTGTGCCTGGTGGCGATCTACATGAGTGCTGGCTGTGTGAGCCGCGAGCGCGAAGACGGCACGCTGGACATTTTGTTGACCACGCCGCTGACCCCGCGGCAGTACGTGTGGGGCAAGCTGCGTGGGCTGGTGCGCTTCTTGAGCTTGATGATCGCCGTGCCGGTGCTCACGTTGTTGGGCGCGGGGGTGTATGCACTGGTGGTGCGGAAGCTTGGGGGCGTGCAGGGCAGCTTCACCCATTACGACCTGGCCACGGGGCAAGGTTTTGGGGCCGGGGGAAGCGTGTACCAAGACCTGCCTTTGGTCACGCCCGAGGCCGGGCTGTGGTTGGCGCTGGGGCTGATCCCGTTTGTGGGTTTGTGCGTGGGGGTGGGCATCACCTGGAGCTTGCGGGCGCGCACCGTGTTGGGGGCGGTGCTTCCCACGGTGGGCATCGTGGGGCTGGTGGCGCTGGTCATGGGCGTGTGCGGGCTCACGCCCATTGGTGCGGCGCCGATGGTGGGCCCGGGCATCAACGCCTTTAGCCCGGCGACCAACGCCGCGGTGCTGGTCAACCCGTGGGCGGCGATCGCGGGTTTCGGCGGGGCATCGGCGTTTGGCCGGGTCACGCTGGGTGTGGCGGCGGCGGTGGCGGCGGGTGTGTACTGGTCGGTTGTTTACGGGCTGATCGTGGGCACGACCAAAAACTTTGACCAGACGGTGCGGAAGCTCTCGGGGGCGGGCTGACGCGGGCTGCGGCGGGTGAGGCCAAGTCCTGTGGCTTTTACGCCAAGACGCCAAGACGCCAAGACGCCAAGACGCCAAGGAAGACCAGAGGCGGCGCTTCGGGTGGTGCTGGCCCGTGGCGGGGCGGAGATCTGCGGTGGGCGCTGCGTTTTTAGATCCGTTTTTGTGACACCGGAATTGGGCTTGGGCTGTCGGCAGGGAGTGGACGTTCTGCGCGGGATGCCTTTCTTGGCGTCTTGGCGTCTCTTGCCTTTCCTTGGCGTAAAAACAGCTTTTGGCCACCATGAACGCCGGGTCGAGGGCCGCGCTTCGACGCGCGGCCCCGCTTCTGGCATCGCATACAATGTGCGCCCGCAACCGTTTAGGAAGACCCCATGCAACTTTGGCAACCCGCGATCCCCGACACTTACCACGCGATGTCCGATGCGGACCTTGATGCGGCGATTACGAGGCGCAAGAAAGAGCTGGGGTCGGATCTGGTGGTGTTGGGCCACCACTACCAGGCCGACGCAGTGATCCAGCACGCGGACTTCACCGGCGACAGCTTCAAACTCAGCCAGTTGGCCGCCGAACAGGTGGGCAAAGTGGGCGCGAAGTACGTGATTTTTTGCGGCGTGCACTTCATGGCCGAGACCGCCGACATCCTCACCGAGGACGGCGTGGCGGTGCTGCTGCCGGACCTGGGCGCGGGCTGCTCGATGGCGGACATGGCGGACTACGAACAAACGGTGGAGTGCTGGGAGCAGATGCACGCGGTGCTGGACGCGGACGCGACCAAGTGGCGCGTGATCCCGGTTTGTTACATGAACTGCACGGCGGCCATCAAGGCGTTCTGCGGCGAACACGGCGGGGCGGTGTGCACCAGCAGCAACTGCGAGAAGGTCTTTGACTGGGCCCTGGCCGGTGGCGACACGCCGCTGGAAGACGGCGAACAGGTCAAGATCCTCTTCTTGCCCGACCAGCACCTGGGCCGCAACACCGCCGGCCAAGCCGGCTTCGATCCGGTGACGCAGATGTGCCTGTGGGACCCCAAGGCCAGCGACGGCTTGGGCGGCGTGATCGAGCGCGCCGGCGGCGGCTTGGAAGGCGCGGGTGGCGACGGCGACACCGCCGCGGGCGAGCGGGCGCTGATTGATAGCACCTTCATTTTGTGGAAGGGCCACTGCAGCGTGCACAAGCTTTTCCGGCCCGAGCACATCGATCAGATCCGCGAAGAGTGGCCTGATGTCACGGTCATGGCCCACCCCGAGTGCAGCTATGAGGTGTGCCGCAAAGCCGACCTGACCGGCAGCACCGAGGGCATCATCCAGGCGCTGGCGAAGGCCAAGAAGGGCAGCCAGTGGGCGATCGCCACCGAGGTTCACCTGGT
>JALZVY010000107.1 GCA_023300125.1 Phycisphaera sp. | reverse complement strand
CTAACGCCTAGCGCCTCGCGCCTCAAACGCTCGAAACCCCAACGCCATGCGAACCCCCCGCCCCAAACGCGAACCCAAGCCCCTTCCGGACCTGCCGCCGGACGCGCGGATCACCGCGCTTCACCCCACCCAGCGCGACCCCACCCGCCTCACCGTCAAAGTTGCAGGCCGCAGCGTCGGCACCCTCAGCACCAAACTCATCGACGACCTGGGCCTCGCCGTCGGCGACACCTGGACCCAGCACCTGCGCACCACCCTCGCGGGCGCGCTGAAGTACGACAAAGCCTTCCGCGCCGCCACGTCGCGCCTCGCCCGCCGCCCCATGAGCCGCGGCCAGATCGAACGCAAACTCCGCGACCTCGACCACGAAGCCGACACCATCGCACAAGTCCTCGAACGCCTCGAAGAGCTCCAACTCATCGACGACCAAGCCTTCGGCGAACTCGTCGTCCGCGAAACCATGCGCGGCCGCCCCGCCGGCCCCCGGCTGCTGCGTCAAAAGCTCATGCAAAAAGGCGTCGACCGGCAGCTCATCGACGGCCTGGTCGACCACGCCACAAGCGACGACGACCAGCAAGCCGAAAGCGCCAAAGAACTCGTCCGCAAAAAACTCCCCAGCCTGCAGCGCGTCGACGCCGCCACCCGCCAGCGCCGCATCTACGGCCTACTCGCAAGACGCGGCTTCACCGGCGACGCCGTGCGCTCCGCCATGGCCCTGCTCAAAGACGTCGATGAAGCCGATGTCCAGTAGCGCGTCCTCACGTTTATGTCGGTGTAGAACGTCTAGCCGCGGTTGATCGAGGCGCTAGGATTTAGAGCCTAGAGCTTAGGAAGAGCGCTGACGCGAAGCTGAAGCTGCATTGGGTTTCCTGCCTTTATCTAGGCTCTAAGCTCTAACACCTAGCGCCTCAATCCCCAGACGACCCCACCGCCGCCTTCGTCTTCTCCACCAAAACAACCCCCTCGATCGACAACCCCTTGTCCACCGCCTTGGTCATGTCGTACAGCGTCAAGCACGCCACGCTCACCGCCGTCAGCGCCTCCATCTCAATGCCCGTCTTGGCCACAATGCCCGCCGCCGCCGTCACCGTGATCGTGTCGGGCGCCGTCCGCTCAAAATCCACCGTCACAAAATCCACCGGCAGCGGATGACACAGCGGAATCAACTCCCCACACTTCTTGCCCGCCATAATCCCCGCCACCCGCGCCACCGCCAGCGCCTCGCCCTTGGGCAAGTCTCCCGCCATCACCCGGTCCAGCGTGTCAGGCGCCGCCACAAAACGCCCCTGGGCCACCGCCCGCCGCTTCATCGGCGGCTTATCGCCCACATCCACCATCTGCGCATGGCCCGCCGCGTTCACGTGAGAAAGTTCTTGTTCTGGGGTGTCCATGCCCTCAGCATAGATGCAGGCCAGATGCAAAGCAGACGCGCCACACACGCGAAATCACAGCGCCGCAAACAACCCAGCACACCCCGATACGCCCGACCACCCACCGCTCCAATCCCAGCAAATGGGTGACGGTGCTGAACAAGCTGTTGGCCAAGTCAAGTCTTCAACACAATCAAGCCAGCTTTCTCGCAAAGACGCGGAGGCGTTGAGCTACGACCTCAGAACCTAGGAAGAAGGTGTTGTCCGCTTTTCGGGCCCTAGGACGATTTGCACTAGCAATGGAATAACCACATGGCAAAGCACATGAATAACCAAGAACCCGAGAATAAGTAACTCATGCAAACTCAAATACATCCCGCACCAAATGTAGATAAGAGCAGGCAGAACGGCGACGCCGGACGGACCCGACTTCCTCATAACATTCAAAACCTCTAGAACACAAGATATTACGTCTACAACCACTGCCGCCAACAGCAGCGAAAGCAAGATGGTTTGAACTAGCGTCATCGGCCTTATTCTCCGACCTGTCTAAGCTGACGTTGACCAAGCAAAATCTTACACCGCACCCCATTTTTTTGAATATTACAAACGGTTGGCAGAAAACCAGGGGGCCGAAACTCCGCTTCCCATTAACCGCCCTTCACCCGCTTCCGCACCGTACAGACGAGCCGCTTCCAGTCGTGACCCAGAGCTTCGGTATCGCAACGCATCGGCCCGTTCATCACCGCGACAGTCATAGTAGCGAACACAAAAGAAACCACCCGCTCACGCTCGGCACAGGCGACACGCCGGACCAATGCCCACGATGCACGATGGCCCCCCAGCTCATCCGCCGGCCGAAAGTCCGCCAACGCCTCCTGGCCGTGTCTTGCGTATGACCTACACACGCGACTACCACTGATCTACAGCGTCGGCAACGGCCGCGCCCCCCAACGGCGACTGGATCCTCTACCCCCCGAACCCAGCACCGTAAACTGGGGGCCATGCCCCTGCCTACCCCCTCATCCCCATCCCTGAATCCCGGTGCGGACCGCCCTGCCCGCCGGCATCCGCATGTCGCGCTGCTCGGCGTGCTCTTGCTCGCCCTCGCAACCGCCAGCACCGCCTGCGTGCAGCGCCGCATTTCGATCACCAGCAACCCGCCTGGGGCGCTGGTGCATCTCAACGACCAAGAAGTCGGCCGCACCCCGCTGGAGGTGCCCTTCACGTTTTACGGCACCTACGACGTGCGGCTACAAGCCGACGACCGTCCCGCGTTATGGACCACCGCCGAGGCCAAAAAGCCCTGGTGGGAACACCCGGGGCCGGATCTGATCGCCGAGCTGCTTCCCAACACCACCTCGCGGGTCACGTGGAACTTCGACATCCCCGCCGCCGACCCGGCCGACGCCGACGTGCCCGCACTGCTGCGCCGCGCCGAAGCCATGCGCGACCAGACCCGCGGCGCTAGCAATTAGTATTTAGCGGTGAGGTGTTAGCAAGAAGACCTCTTTGACCTGTCGCCGCAGGTGGGCCCGAGCCCTCTACAACATCGCACCGCTTTACCACCTGACCTTCCTGAAGCCCAGCCCCTACGTGAGTCTTGCTAGCGGCTAACGGCTAACACCTAACCGCTGGCGAGCGAAGCGAGCCCCATGCACCAGCCCCTCCAGTTCGGCCACCCCGACGACGACACCAGCGCCTCGGTGCCGATCCCCCCGCTGGATCCGTCGATCAAGCCGCTGAACATCGACCTGAAGCGCGACACCGCCCTCACCGTCACCTGGTCCGACGGCCGGGTCAGCGTGTACCCCATCGCGTACCTGCGGCGCAACTCGCCCTCGGCCGACGCCAAGCAGCTGCGCGAGCAGATCGCGGCCAATCCGCTGACCGTGCTGCCGGCCAACGCGGTGTCCGACACGCCGATCACCGCCGAATCTGCAGAGCTGGTGGGCCACTACGCCCTGCGCATCCGTTTTTCCGACGGCCACGACACGGGTCTTTACACCTGGGCCCTGCTGCGCGACCTGGATTCAGACCAAAAAACCACCGCAGCCGCCGATGCGGGCGCCAACCCGGCCCCAGACCCGGACCCAGACCCCGCCAAACCCACCGAATAACCCCCGCTTGCCCCCACCGCGGCCACGCTCACGGTCTTCTAACACACCGCATACAGACCGCTCACTCTCCGGGCCTACCGTCTGATCCTGAACCCGGGGCCCCGACCCGACCGGGCCGCCCCGTCGCCCCACATGCCAACCCCCTCCTTCCCATTGGAACGACCGATGATCAAACACTCTGCTGCCTTTCAATTGTCGACCGGCCTGCTCATCGCCGCCGCGTTCGCCGCACCGACCGCCGGGGCCGACACCGCCGCCGAGCTCGATGCGCTTCGCGCTCAGATGCAGGCCATGCAGGCCGAGCTCACTGCCCTGAAAAAGGGCAGCCTCGACGCCGCCCGGGCCGAGGCCCTGTCCGACGCCGAGCACCGCGTCAGCTTCAACGACAACCCGCTGGTGTCGGGCCACAACGGCAAGAACTTTGTGATCACCGACCCCGCGGGCGACTTTTCCCTGATCGTCTACGGCCAATTTCAAAACCGCTACGTGTTCAACTCCAGCAGCGGCGACGGCACCGACGTCGACGGCTTCGAGCTGCGTCGCACCAAGATCGGGGTGAAGGGCACCCTCGACCGTGGCGAGCGCTTTGGCTACAAGGCCGTGCTGGCCTACGGCACCGCCGACGGCGTCGCCGACATCGAAGACGCGGAAATCAGCTACAAATTCAACAGCAAGACCACCGCCACCATCGGCCTGAAAAAGCTGCCCTTCGCACGCCAAGAAGCCATCAGCAGCACCAAGCAGCTGGGCGCCGAGCGCAGCCCCGCCACCGAATACTTCACCCTCGACCGCTCGCGCGGCGTGTGGCTGGATTACAAGGCCAGCGACCAGCTGGGCCTGGCCTTCTCGCTCACCGGCGGGGCCGACAACGGCTTCCCCGGCAGCGGCTCAGACAACTCCTTCGACTCGGTGGGCGGCGACGACTCGGACCTGGCCCTGACCGCCCGCGCCGACTACGCGATCACCGGCAAGGGCAAAGCCAGCACCGACGTGGTGGCCTGGCGTGGCGAAGACGACCTGCTGCTGGTGGGCGCCGCGGGCCACATCAACTTCGCCCAAGAAGTCGATGACTTCTACGCCGTCACCGCCGACCTGCTCTACAAAAGCCAGGGCATCAGCGGACTGGCCGCGGTCTACGGCCTGTTCACCGACGACAACGACGATTCCTTCGACTTCGGCCTCACCCTCGAAGGCGGTTACAACATCGACGACACCTGGCAGCCCTTCGTCCGCTTCGACTACGCCGACCTCGACGGCGCCGACGACGAACTGGTGGCCTTTGGCGCCGGCGTGAACTACTACATCAACAAGCACAGCGCCAAGATCACCGCCGACGCCACCTACGTCACCGACCGGCCCACCAGCGGCCGCACGCCCAACACCCCCGGTGGCGGCATCGGCCTCAACGGCGAATCCGACCAGGTGCTGCTGCGGGCCCAGTTCCAGCTGCTGTTCTAAGGCACCTTTCATGGATGGCCCGACGCGGCGCCGGTCACACCATTCACGTGGCGACCCAGAAACCTCCGCCGCGTCGAGCGTCAAAATGAAACCGTTCGCGTGCAAGACATCACTTTGCTTAACCAAGGGTCCGCGGGATAAACCCGCGAACTCTTTTTGGATCTGATTCCAGCCCCTCAGCACCCGCCATTATCCGGGCAGCAGGACCCACAAGGCACCGCGGCAGCGCAACACACCCACGCTTCGTGGCACAAGCCCCTTAGACTGCGTGTTCTGCCCCTTGCCGCCTTCTGGATGATCCGATGATGAACCGACGCCACGCCCACACCCTGCCCATCGGACTATTCGCCGCGGCCGCGGTGGGCGCCGCAACCGCCCACGCCGACACCTCTGCCGAGTTGGATGCACTACGCAATCAGATGCAAGCCATGCAGGCCGAGCTCGACGCCCTAAAGAAAGGCAGCCTCGACGCCGCCCGGGCCGAGGCGCTGTCCGACGCCCAGCACCGTGTCAGCTTCAACGACAACCCGCTGGTGTCGGGCCACAACGGTACAAACTTCATCCTCACCAACCCCGCGGGCGATTTCACCCTCGCGCTCTACGGCCAAATCCAAACCCGCTACGGGTTCAACACCAGCAGCGGCGACGGCACCGACGTCGACGGCTTTGAACTACGCCGCGTGCGGGTCGGCATCAAAGGCAACCTCGATCGCAACCAGCGTCTGGGCTACAACGTCGTGCTGCTCTACGGCGCAGACGACGGCGTGGCCGACATCGAAGACGCCGAGATCCGCTTCAAGATCAACAGCTCGCTTCAAGCCACCCTCGGCCAAAAAAGGCTGCCTTTCGCCCGTCAAGAACTCATCAGCAACGTCACCCAGCTGGGCGCCGAGCGCAGCCCGGCCACCGAGTATTTCACGCTTAACCGCTCGCAGGGCCTGTGGCTGGATTACCAACACAGCGAACGGCTTGATTTCACTTTCGCCTTCTCTGACGGAGCCGACAACGGCTTCGCGGGAAGCGGCAGCGACCTGTCCTTCGACTCGGCAGGCGGCGACGACTCGGATCTGGCCCTGACCGCCCGCGCCGACTACGAAATCACCGGCAAGGGCAACGCCAGCACCGACGTGGTGGCCTGGCGTGGCGAAGACGACCTGCTGCTGGTGGGCGCCGCGGGCCACATCAACTTCGCCCAAGAAGTCGACGATTTCTACGCCGTCACCGCCGACCTGCTCTACAAAAGCCAGGGCCTCAGCGGCCTCGCCGCGGTCTACGGCCTCTTCACCGACGACAACGACAGCTCGTTTGACTACGGCCTCACCTTAGAAGGCGGGTACAACATCGACGACACCTGGCAGCCCTTCGTCCGCTTCGACTACACCGACCTCGACGGCGCCGACGACGAACTGGTGGCCTTTGGCGCCGGCGTGAACTACTACATCGACAAACACAACGCCAAGATCACCGCCGACGCCACCTACGTCACCGACCGGCCCACCAGCGACCGCACGCCCAGCACCCCCGGCGGCGGCATTGGGCTCAACGGCGAATCGGATCAGGTGCTGCTGCGGGCCCAGTTCCAGCTGCTGTTCTAATCCCACCTTCCCCAGGCCTGCTTCTTTATGCCCGACAAAACCCTGCTCCTGGTTGAAGACGAGCCGGACCTGGTCGATCTGCTGAGCTTCAGCCTGGAGCAGGCTAGCTACCGCGTCGAGTCGGCCCTCACCGGCGAAGACGGTCTCCAAGCCGCCCGCCGGCTGCACCCCGACCTCATCCTGCTGGATCTCATGCTGCCGGGCATGGACGGCCTAGAGGTGTGCCGCAACCTGCGTCACACCCCCGAACTCCGCGACACGCCGGTCATCATGCTCACCGCCCGCAACGCGGAACAAGACATCGTCCGCGGGCTGGAAATCGGCGCCGACGACTACATCGCCAAACCTTTCAGCACCCCGGTGTTGCTCGCCCGGATCAAGGCCGTGCTGCGCCGCGCCGCCGATGGGGCCGAGCCCAAGCGCGTGATCGAAGCCGGCGGCGTGCGCTTGGACGCCGACCGCCACGAGGTGCAGGCCGACGGCGAAACCGTCAGCCTCACCGCCACCGAGTTCAAACTGCTCACGCTTTTGGTCGCTCGTCCAGGCCGGGTCTTCACCCGGCAACAAATCATCGACACCCTCCACGAAGGATTCGCCGCGGTCACCGACCGCAGCGTCGATGTCCAGGTCGTGGGGCTGCGACGCAAGCTGGGCGCCTCGGGCGCCCGCATCGAAACCGTCCGCGGTGTCGGCTACCGATTCCGGGCCTGAAACGGCTTCAACTTTTTGATGCGACCCCACGCGTGAACCCCCTGCTTCTCCCATTGCTGCTGCTGTGCCTCGTGGCCGCGGGCCTCACCGCGGCCCTGCTGCGCGGGCGAAAAGCTCACGCCGCCACCCGTTCCCGCGCACGCCAAGAACATGCGTTGCAAGCCCAGCAAGCACGCCACGCCGAGCAACTCGCCCAGCGCAACGCCCAGCTCGAAGCCACCCTCGGCTCCATGGTCGAAGGTGTGGTGGTGATGGACCCCGAAGGCCGCATCCGCGAGATCAACCCCGCGGCGGCCGATTTGCTGGATCTCGACCTCACCCATGACGCGGGCCAGGCTTTTGCCCAGCGTGTGCGCAACGCCGCCCTACAACGCCTGCTCGACACCGCATTGGGGCTATTAAGCGACCCCGACGCGGAAGACGACCTCTCGGCCGAGATCCAGCTACGCCCCGCCGACGCCACCCCCAACACCGAACGCCACCTCCGCGTCGAAGCCGCCGCGGTCACCGACGAGCGCGGCCTGCGCCAAGGCGCCGTGCTGGTGCTGCACGACGTCACCCACCTGCGCCGCCTCGAATCGGTCCGCCAAGACTTTGTCGCCAACGTCTCCCACGAGCTGCGCACCCCCATCAGCGCCGTGAAAGCCGCGGTCGAGGCCCTACGCAGCACCCCCCCGCCCGACGCCGACCAACGCCAACGGTTCACCGGCATCATCGCCCGCCAGGCCGATCGGCTCGAAGCGATCCTCAACGACCTGCTCACCCTCACCCAGCTCGACGCCGCCGCCACGCCCGCGCCGTTGGATCCCGCCGATGTCGGGCTGACCGTGGCCGCCGCGATCGAATCATGCACCGCCAACGCCCAGGCCCGCAACATCGAGCTTGCGGTGGACCTGCAAGAAGACTTGCAGGCGAGTGTGGCCCCCGCCAGGCTCGAACAAGCGCTGGTGAACCTGATCGACAACGCCCTGAAATACAGCCCCGAAGGCACCCGGGTCACACTCAAGGCCCGACAAACCCTCGACGATAAAGCCCTTGCGAAACAAGCGGAACACGCGGTACAGATCACCGTACGCGACCAAGGCCGCGGCATCGAGGCCCACCACCTGCCGCGGCTCTTCGAACGCTTTTACCGCACCGATCGGGCACGCAGCCGCCAACTGGGCGGCACCGGCCTGGGGCTTTCGATCGTCAAACACATGATCGAACAGGCCGGAGGCCACGTCAGCGTGCAGAGCACGCTAGGCCAGGGCAGCGCGTTCACGCTGCATCTGCCCGCACCGCAGCCCCCTGTTCCGTGATCAAATTCTCCTTGCTGAATTTTTTTCTAACCAAACGCCAACCACCTGCCCCCGCGAAAACCGTAGGCTGATCGTTGATTCGCCCCACGACGAAAGACACCCATGCCACGATTCCTTCAGAAAAAGATCATGCAGCTCAAAAAGCGCGTGGTGGACATCGGCACACTCTGCGAAGAGCAGCTCCGCGACGCCATCAAATGCGTGGCCACCCGCGACGTCGAGCTGGCCGAGCGCGTGATCGCCGGCGACGCCGAGATCGACCTCATGGAGATCGATCTGGAAGAAGAATGCCTCAACTGCTTGGCCTTGCACCAGCCCGTCGCCTTTGACCTGCGCTACGTGGTGGCGGTGCTCAAAATGAACAACGACCTGGAGCGTATCGGCGACCTGGCCAAGTCCATCGCCGGCCAGGCCCGCGGCCTCGCGGGCGAAGCCGAAGTTGCCGAAACCCCTTTCGACTTGCGGGCCATGGGCCTGCGGGTCGAGCGGATGCTGCGTTACGCCCTGGACGCGGTGGTCAACATCGACGTAGAGCAAGCCCGCGAAGTGCGGGTGCTCGACGACGAAGTGGACACCATGCACGCAGGCACCTACAACCGTGCCAGCGAGCTGATGCGGCAGCACCCCCAGCAAATCGAACAGATGATCCACTACGTGAACATCTCCCGGCAGCTCGAACGCATCGCCGACCACGCCTGCAACATCGCCAAAGACGTGCTCTACATCACCGAAGGCGAAATCCCCCGCCACCGCCGCTTGCAGAAAAAGCGGGCCGAGCAAGAGGCCGGACGAACAAAGCAGGAGTAGCAGTCTCCTGCAGAGCGGCCCAACCTCTTCAAGCCGTGCCGCGCACGGCGATCGCGTGTGGTATTTTGCAACACACACCAAGCGGCCAACGCGCCCCCGCCTTCCACAAGTGATTTTTCATGGCCGCCATGCAGCCCCTCGACGTCGCCTGCGAAAGCCTCACCTTCGTCACCCAGATGCAAGGCGCCGCAGACGAATCGCCCGCCCCCACCCCCGAGCAGGTCTCCGAAGTCGAGCACGCCCTGGGCCGCCCGCTGCCGCCCAGCTACGTGGGCTTTATGCAGCGGGCCGGCAAGGTGCTGTTGCAAGACTGGGACCTGTACTGGGTCGGCGGCCCCGAGATGATGCGGCGCAACCTGCTCATCGCCAACGAGATCGAACGCGAGCACGACGACTGCCCGCTGCCCCGTTTTCTGATCGCGTTTTGCGACGACGGCAACGGCGACCAGTACTGCTTCGACACCCGCCTCAAGCGTCACGCAACGGGAAACGCGGGGCTCGACGCCGACCACGACACGCTCAACACCGACCCCGACGCGTACCCCGTAGTGTTGTGGGACCGCGATCAAGGCCAGCAGCAAATCGAAGACGGGCTCTACGTCGTGGCCAGCAGCTTCGTGGAGTGGCTCAAAGAACAAATCCACGAATCCACTTAGTCGGCAGTGCGCCGTTCCAAGTCTCCGGCGTCCACCTGCATGAACCGCCTCCCCCCCCTGCGTGCGACACCGATGCCCTCCACGCCCCCCAACCCGCCGGCTTCGAACACCCAGCTCCACACGTCGCACTTGGAAAGCCCGTGCGGTGAGCTGCGGCTTCTCGCCACCGCCACCCACCTGCGGCGCATGGATTTTGTCGGCGGAAAAAACTGCCCACAGCTGCCAAGTGACACCCTCGAAGACGCTCAAGGCACACACCCCGTGCTCAAGGCTGCGGCGGCCCAGCTCACCGAATACTTCGCCTGCCGGCGTACGGGCTTCGACCTGCCGCTGGAACCCGTCGGCACCGCTTTCCAGATGCGGGTCTGGGCCGCACTCACCGCCATCCCCTACGGCGTGACCCGCAGCTACGCAGACTTGGCGCGGGCCATCGACAACCCCGCGGCATGCCGGGCGGTGGGCGCCGCCAACGGGCGCAACCCGATTTCCATTGTGGTGCCCTGTCACCGCGTGATCGGCGCATCAGGATCGCTCACCGGATTTGGCGGCGGGCTCAACGCCAAACGTGTATTGCTCGATCTTGAATCACAGTAAAAAAAGACGAGACGCCAAGCCCTCACGCCGCGTCGGCGGGCCACTCCGTGCCGTCATCGGATTCCTGCACGCCCGGAGCGGGCGCCGAGGCAAGTGCTTCGGCGTCCAGAAACTGCGTCAGGTCTATTTCCTCGTCACACCGTACGCCGATTTCGTGGGTGCTGTTCGAGAGAAAACGGCACCAGGTCACCTCACCCGCAACCGCCGTACCATGACCTTCAAGGGTCCGCAGCGCCACGTAGCAGCGCGTGCCACGGTGCACAAAAGCGTTATGGAAGAAGCCCACACCGCCGATCGAAATATTGCGAATCCGCACCTTGTGCGAGGTCGACCGGTAGTCCGGAAGCACCAATTTCAAGCCGCCGTAGGTGTCCAGGGGAAAGCGATGGGCCGCGCCATCGCGGCGTTCCTGAGGCAAACGATCGGCAGACTTCTTCTGCGCTTCAAGCGCGGAAATCATCGACGCCCACTCGGTCTCCGAGAGTCCCAACGAACGTAGTTTTCCTTGGCTCATCGTGGCTCCTTTCGCCCATACAGCGTCAAGACACGCTGCCCGAGTCCGCCGTCAGCACATACGCCACACCCGGACATCGTGCTTATCGACCGGTTTATATCGCATGTTCAGAAACACTTCGCGCCACAACGCACTGCGTCCGGTAGTCTCAGCCTGTGACGATCGACACCGAAGACACCCCTAACCCCCACGCGTTGAAATTCAACGTTGCCCTGGCCCCAGCGGGTGCCCCGCCGCGCAGTTATCGGAACCCCGAGGCCGCCCGCGCCGCAGCAGACGCTTTGGCGGTGGCCCTCTTCGACGCCGGCCCCGTCGCGGGCGTGCTGATTTTGCCCGGGTTTGTCACCATCAGCAAAACACCTTCCGCCCGCTGGTCGCGTCTGCAACCCAAGATCGAGGCCGTGCTGCTGAACCCGCCCGCGCCGCTCTGAACGCGGCCGCCGCCACGAATCACCCGCCCACGCGCCGCTCGTCGCCCACCAACACCTCCCGCACCGCCGACACCACCGCGAAGCGTGCGTCCCGCAGCGCCTCGACGTTGTGTCGGGCCTTCGTCACCCGCCTAAATCCCGCGGCCAAGTCCTTGCGCTGCGTGTCGTCCAGCGGGTTCATCGCCCCGGCGTCCGCGGCATCAATCACCAAGGCCCCGCGCTGCGCGTGTGTACGTCCTGCCACTTGGGCGTGGTGGTGCCGCGCCCGGCCCAGCAACACAAATGGGAAGTTGGGGTTCTTGGTCGGCCCGCACCGCAGCAGCTTGCCGCCCAGGGGCTGATGCATCAGCTTCACGTCCGCCAGCTTGTCGGCCCCCAGCCAGCCCATGGTGCCGCCCACCACCGCGCCGATGGCCGCGCCCAAAAACAAGCTGGCCCCGTGGGCCGCGATATCCACCGCGCCGCCCGCCAGCGCACCGCCGCCCACACCGGTCCACACCAGGTCGCGTTTGCGCAGTCCAAAAGCCAGCCAGGCGTCTTGCGAGAACAAATCACCCACCTCCGGATCATCGCTGCCCCCGCCCACCGGCTGCTCCGGGGCGTCGGCCTCCACCCGCTCGACCGCGTGCAGCGCGTAAGCCGCCTCCACCGCGTCGCGGCAGCGACGCTCGCGGCGCCGCAGCCCGGATTTGTAGACCTCCAAAAGCTTTTCCTGATGCGGCTGCGCGTCGTCGTCTTGCCCCAGCTTTTTGGTTTCGTCGTAGGTCAGGGCCTCCACGATCAACGCGGCGATCGCGCCCGCCGCGTCGTCGCGCCGGCGTGCCCGATCGTCTTCAAGCACCCCCACCGCCGTGTCCAGCGGCGCCCGCCACGCCTCGTCCATCTGGCCAAAGGCCCGCAGCAGCTCCAGCCGCTTGCTGAATTCGGCGGTCAGCGCGTTGAACACCCGCACCACTCGGAAATACTGCCCCAGCGCCGCCCGCCAGGCCTCGGTGTGGTCCGCCGCGCCGATGGGGTTGATCAGCGCCAGGCTTGGGCGGCCGGTCCAGCGCAAGATCTCCATCTCCGCCTCGTACTCCGGGCCGTAGGGCACGCTGCCATCCACCACATACAAAATCCCCGCCGCGCCCCCTTGCCCTTGCCCGCCGTCCACCAAGGGTCGAAGCAGCTCCACCTCATCGGGGTAGCGCTCGGCGTGGCCCGGCGTGTTCACAAACGCCGCCACCGCCGCGGGACGCTCGTCCGCCGACGCCGCGTGGTCGTGCAACCAGCCCAGCACCGCCCGGGCCCGCTGAAACCCCGGCGTGTCAACCAGCTCGTACAGCGTGCGCCCGTCCACGGTCATCGGAAACGCCCGCGCCGTGGTGGTGGTGCCCGGCACCGACGACACCTTCACCGCGTCGTCGGCGGCCAGCGTGGCCACGATGCTGCTCTTGCCCTTGTTGGGGTGGCCCACCACCGCAAAACGCGGAGGCGTGGCGGTGGGCTCAGAGGCCGTGGGCTCGGAGGGCGTGGCCGCAGGGGGCCTAGGCGGCGTAGACGGCGTGTCTGCGTTCACAAGGCCTCTCCTTCGGTCACCAACTGCAGCCACGGATCGCCCACCCGCGCAATCTGATCGCGCCACACCCCGCGGTCACCCTCGCCCGCGGCGGTCACGTGAATCGCAGCCCCTTGGGCCACCACACCGCGCAGCTCACGCACAAAATCAATCCACTCGCCCAGCGGCGGCTCCCAGGCCTTCACCCGCACCACCACCGCCGCGCCGGGCCCCG
>JALZVY010000106.1 GCA_023300125.1 Phycisphaera sp. | reverse complement strand
TCGGGGTGGAACATCACGTACACCACCGGGATCAGCACCAGGGTGATGAGGGTGGACCCCGCCAGACCGCCGATGACCGCGCGGGCCAGGGGGGCTTGGGCGTCGGCGCCTTCGCCGATGCCCAGGGCCAGGGGCAGAAGCCCCAGCACGGTGGTGAGCGAGGTCATCAAGATCGGGCGTAGACGGCGTCGCCCGGCCTCGGCGACCGCGTCGCGGACGCGCAGGCCCTCGCGGGTGCGCAGCTGCCCGGCTTGATCCACCAGCAGGATGGCGTTGTTGACCACGATGCCCCCCAGCATGATGCAGCCGATGTAGGTTTGCAGATTGAGGGTGGTTTTGGTGAGGAAAAGAATCAGCAAGACGCCCACGGCCGCCAGGGGCACGCTGAACATGACCACCAGGGGATCGCGTAGCGATTCGTATTGGCAGGCCAGCACCATGTAGACCAGCATCAGCGCGAGGCCCAAGGAGATCAGCAGCTCGCGGAAAGCTTTTTGTTGTTCGGCAAATCCGCCGGCCACGCGCAGCTCGTAGCCGTCGGGGCGGGGGATGCGCTCCAACGCGCGTGCGACGTCTTGGGAAACGGTGCCGACGTCGACGCCGGTCACGTTGCCGTTGACTTGCAGTTGACGGCGCTGATTCACACGCTGAATCTGCCGGGGGCCGCGGTCGGGGTGGGTGGTCACGACGCTGCGCAGCGCCACGGGCTGGCCGTCGTTGCCGCGGAGGGTGAGGTCCAGGACTTCGTCGACCTGCATGCGGTGGGCGTCTTTGAGACCGACGTGGATGGGGTAGTCGTCGCCACCGGTTTGCAGGTTGCCTGCGTTGCGGCCGGCGATGGCGACTTCGAGCACGCGGGCGACGTTGCGCACTGTCAGTCCTGCGTCGGCGATGCGGCGGCGGTCGATGCGGATCGATTCTTGGGGGACGCCGGCGTCTTCGGAATCTTCCACGTCGGTGACGCCGGGCACCTGGGCCATGGCTTGGCTGGCTTGCTGGGCCAGGGCGCGGAGGGTGTCTAGATCTTGGCCGCGAACTTCTACGCGGAGACCGGCGTTGCTGTTGTTGCCTAAAATCGCCCGCAGCAAAAACTGGCCTTGGGGCGCTCGGGTGCGGATGGTCATGCCCGGGAGGGTGCCTGTGAGCCGTTCACGCAGGTCCGCGGCGATGGCTTTGTTGTCGCGCGAGCGTTCGCTGGACGGGCTTAGGGACAGACGAATCGATCCGCGGGTGGGGCCCACTTCGGTCAGGGTGGCGACGCTTTCGGGCACCGCAGCATTCACGACGTCTTCCATCTTGCGGATCTGTTCGTCGACCAGGTCGATGCGGGTGGCGATGTCCATGCTGCCGTTGATGTTGACTTCGCCCTCGTCGCTGGGGGGCATGAGCTCGCTGCCCAGCACGGTGACCAGCGGCAGGCTGAGAGCCAGTGCGCTGAGAGAGGAGAGCAGGGTGAGCTTGGGATGGCGTAGCGCGCCGCCCAAAATATCGTGGTAGACGCGGTCCAGAGCGCCAAGCATCGCTTCGGTGCAGCGCCGCAGCAGGGGCAGGGGCTTGGCGTCTTCGTCGGGGTTGGCCTGCATACGTTGACGCAGCAGCCGCGAGGCGAGCATGGGCACGAGGCTCAGGGCCACGGCCAATGCGGCGATCAGCGAAAACACCACCACCCACGCCAATTCTTTAAACAGGATGCCGCTGACACCTTGCAGGAAAATCAGCGGCAAGAAGATGACCGCGGTGGTGAGTGTGCTGGCCACGATCGCTGGGCCGACTTCCGCGGCGCCGGCGGTGGCGGCGGTGACGCGGTCTTCACCTTCTTCCACTTGGCGTCTGAAGATGTTTTCCAGCACCACGATCGAGCTGTCGACCATCATGCCCACGCCCAAGGCCAGGCCGCCCAGGGTCATGAGGTTGAGGGTGAAGCCGCCGAAGTAGAGCAGGGCGAAGGTCGCGATGATCGAGATGGGGATGGCCAGGCCGATCACCATGGTGCTGCGGAAGGTGCCCAGGAAAAAGATCAGCACCCCGACGGCGAGCACGCCGCCGTAGAGCACGGTGCGGGACACGTTTTGGATCGAGCGCTCAATGAAGTTGCCCTGGTTGTTGATGGCCACCACGGTGATCTGTGGGAAGTCGCGGTTGACCGCCTCGATCTCGGCGAGCACTGCTTCGGACACGTCGACGGTGTTGGCGTCGGCTTGCTTGCGGATGGCCACCCGCAGGCCCAGGCGGCCGTTCACGCGGATGCGGCGGGTCAGCCGTGCGTAGGTGTCGGTGACTTGAGCGACCTGGCCCAGGGTGACCGCGGCGCCTTCATGCATCGCGACCACGGTGTTTTCGATGTCTTGGACGCCGGTGAAGCGGGCGGGGGCTTGCAGGGTGACCTGGAAGCGGCCGCGCTCGATCATGCCCGCAGGCAGATCCAGGTTGGCGTTGCGCAGGGCGTCGAGCACGTCGTCCAAAGGAAGCTGCAGCGCCCGCATGCGGTCGGGGTCCAGGTCAACCCGCAACTGGCGGTTGTAGCCGCCCCAGGTGTCGACTTGGGCGACGCCGGGCACCTGGGCAAAGCGGCGCCGCAGGCTGGTGTCCACCAGTGTGCTGAGCTGCACGGGGTCCAGGTCGCTGGCAATGCCCAGCAACACCACCGGGAAGCTGTCGGGATCGAACTTGCGGATCTGCGGGGTCTGGACGTCGTCGGGCAGTTCGCTACGCTCGGCTTCGAGGCGGGCCCGCACGTCGGTGGCCGCGAGGTCCACGTTGGTGCCCCAGGCGAAGGCGAGGCGGACGTTGCTACGCCCCGGCGCAGACGAGGAGTTCATCATTTCGATGCCAGGGACCGTGCCCAGGATCTCTTCGACGATGCGTGTGACCGATGCTTCGACGACCTCGGGGCTGGCGCCGGGGTAGCTGGTGTGCACGTTGATGTTGGGCAGCTCGATCTGCGGAAGCAGGTCGGTGCGCAGCTTGCTGAGCGACACGCAGCCCAGCAGGATCACGATGAGCGTGACCATGGTGGTGAACACCGGGCGGCTGACGCTAGCGCGGGGCAGGTTCATGGCTGCCGGGCCTCGGGGGCGCCGTCGGTGGACGCAGCGGCCGATGCGGGGATGGCGTCCGTGGTGGGCTCTTGAACCACCGACACCAAGGCGCTTTCACCCAGCAACTGCTGGCCGAGGGTGACCACGCTTCCGCTGAGGGTGGTGTCCAGCAGCTGAACGCGGCCGTTGGCGGTGATGCCCGGACGCACGGTGTGTTGGCTCACGCTCATGCCATCGGCGCTGAGCACAAAGAGGGTGGGTTGGTCGTCGCGCCGGGTGAGTGCGTCGGCGGGCACGCTGACTGCGTCTTCGATCCGCTGCAGGGCGACGCTGACCCGGGCGAACATGCCTGGCTTCAGTGCGCCTTGGGGGTTGGGCACGGCGACCTCGATGCGGGCCTGCCGCGAGGCGGCGTCGAAGACCGGCGACACCCGCGCGACCTGGCCGTCGAACACTTGGCCCGGCCACGCGTCCACGTCCAGGCTGACACGCTGGCCGGCATGGATCTGGCCGTAGTCGCGTTCGGTGACAAAAATCACCGCGGTCATGGGGTCCAGGTCCACCACCGAAAACAGCGGGTCGTGGGTCGACACCGAGTCGCCGGCGTTGACGTAACGCTGGGCAACCACGCGCGGGCCGTCGCCGTCGCCGGTGTCGTGATCCTTGGGCCAGACGGCGCGGGCCTGGGTTTGGTCCAGGCGAATCTGGGCGGTTTGCACGCCCGCCAAGGCGGCGGTGAGCTGGGCTTGGGCCACGGTCACCGCGGCCTGGGCTTCGAGTTGCTCGGCCCGCGCGGCATCAAGTTGGGTGTCCGAGGCCACGCCTTGGCGGTGAAGGGTGTCCAGCCGCTCGGCGGTGCGCTGGGCGATGTCGTGGGTGCTGAGGGCTTGGGTGTGCTGGGCGTCGGCGACGGCGCGTTGGGCCTGGGCCTGAAGCAGGCCTTGGCGTGCTTCGCCGTCGTCAAGTTGAGCCATGGTCTGGCCTTGCGTGACAAGGTCGGCCAGGTCGACGGCCAGGGATTGCACCCGCCCGGCGCTTTGGGCCGCCACGGTGAATCGGGCCGAGGCTTCGAGGGTGCCGGTGAACACCCGGCGTTCTTCGATCGGCCCGTGGAGGATGTCGGCCACGCGCACCGCAGCGGGGCCCCGCTCGGGGCGTTGACGGCCTTGGCCGTCTTGTTCGGTCAGCCGCCAAGCCACCGCGGCGCCCAAGGCGAGCACGAGGGCAGTGGAGGTCACAATGAGTGCGGGCTTGCGGGCCATGGCGGGGGCAGGTCCAGGACGGGGGGCTTGGGCGACGCATCGAAGCGGGCAGAGTGTAGCCCGCGTTGCTGCCTATTTAGTGCAAGCCAAACGGGGTTTTCGTCGGAGGGTTGCGTTTTGCGGTGCACGGAGCGCCGGCGAACCAAGCGGCCGCGCCCGAAGGGTGGCGAACACCGCGTTTTTCTGAAAATATCGGACCTGGATTGAAATATTGCGTCGCAAGCAACGTTGGGCTTCTGAGAGAAGCGGTGATGTAACCGTTTGTAGATCATCTCTTTGGGCGGGGGCATTGTTTTACGGCTGGGCAGATCAAAAAGCGTTGCGTGGTGTGCCCAAAAGGGGGTTGGGTGGGCCCCGCCGGCCAACGTTGCGTGTTTCAAAACCGTTCATGACCGCGCACGGCATTCTGCACCTTCCGTAGGAGTTTCACGATGACTTTTGCATTCTCGCTTCAATCGCTTTGCCGCGCGACGCTGAAGGGCGCGCTGTGCGTGGGCCTTGGGGGCGCTGCCAGCTTGCCCGCGCTGGGCCAAGATCAACCCAACATCGTGTTCATCATGGCCGACGACCTGGGCTGGGGCGACCTGAGCACCGGGCTGACCAACCAGGGCAATGGCAATGATTTCCACCAAACCCCTGCCATCGCGCAGCTGGCCGAGCAGGGCGTGGCGTTTACCAATGCCTACGCAAGCCCGACCTGCGCTGCCACCCGTGCGGCGATCTTGAGCGGGGCCTACGCGCCACGCGACACCAACGGGGTGTATCAGGTCGCCTCGCTCAATCCCGCGCGGCAGGGCGATTCGCTGCTGGTCGGGCCGGACCAGGGCGGCGACGGAGACGGCAGCGACAAGCTGCCCGAGGTGACGGTGACGCATGCCCAGACCCTGCAGGCCGCGGGCTACACCACCGCGAATGTGGGCAAGTTTCATGTTGCGTCCAATGCCAATCAGATCATCAACCAGCACGGCTTCGATGAAAACTTTGGGGGCGCGGAGTCCGGGAGTCCGGGCAGCTATCACGCCGCCAATGAACGTTTTGGCACGTCGGTGGATGCGACGCTGGATCCTTTTGCGGGCAACTACACCCAAGACTATGTGGACCAGTTCATTAAGCCCTATGCCAATGGCACCGACACCGCGGCCATCGACGCGCTGGTGGGCACCGCCAAGCACGTCACCGACGCGACAACCGACGCGGCGGTGAATTTCATCAACCGCAACGCCAACGAACCGTTTTTCCTTCAATACAGCACCTTTGCAGTGCATACGCCGATCGACGAGGGCCAGGCCCGCGCCGACCTGCTGGACAAATACGAGGGCCTGCCCCCGGGTACGGAGAACGACAACGCTTCTTTTGGGGCCCTGACCGAGGGGCTGGACCAGAGCGTGGCCCGCCTCATTGATTATCTGCAAACCACCGAGGACCCGCGGAACCCAGGCCAGACCCTGGACCAAAACACCGTGGTGGTGTTCTATTCCGACAACGGCGGACAGCTACCGCAGTCCAGCAACGGAGGCCTGAGCGGGCAGAAGGGCGACCTGGGCGAGGGAGGCATCCGCGTGCCGCTGATTGCTTGGAGCGGCAACGACGCGCTGGTCGACGGGGGCACGGTGAATGACACGGCGGTGGTGCCCACAGATTTTTACACCACGTTTGCGGGGCTGGCCGACGCGCCTCTGCCCACCGGGCAAGCCCTGGACGGAGAAAACCTGTCAGGCATCTTGGCAGACCGCAGCGCGGTGTTGGAACGCGAAAACATCTTTTTTCACCTGCCCGGGTATACGAACAGCGGGCGTCAGACCCCCCAGTCGGCCACGCGCTCGGGGGATTACAAGCTGCTTTACAACTACGAAGACCAGACGTTTGAGTTGTACAACCTGACTCAGGACATCGCGGAGACGGTGAACCTGGCCGAGGACGAGGCCTACGCCGAGGTGTTGGCGGACCTGGGCGTGGATCTGATCGAGTGGCTTGTCGAGGTCGACGCCCCGCTGGCGACGGTCCGCGAGGCGTCGATCGAGATTTTGATTGATGGGTTGGCCTATGCCGATGGCGAGATCACTGTGTATAAAAACCAGCAGGTCACGATTTTGGCCGGGCAAGAGGTTCCCTTTGTGCTCAATGGCGTCTTCGCCGTGCCCGAGCCCGCCACCGCGGCCCTGATCGCGGCGGTGGGCGGGCTGGGGCTGATGAGGCGACGCAGGTGGGCCAATCGGTGAACGCCGCTGGAGAACCTTCGGGGCAGGGCGTCCGTAAAACTCTTAGAAAGAAATGTGCACGGCCCTTGATGAGCCGTGCGGTTGGATAAACTAGACGCCCGTCAGGCGGCGTGTTCCTCGCCACGGGCTTCAGTCCTAAGATCGTCTGCATGAGTACCTCACCGCCTACCACCGCCGACCCCGCATCTTTGAATACTCCCGAGAATGGATCGGGGGCAGGCGCGGTCGTCGCCCGCTGCGCGGCGCGTGGCGTTGCGGCGGTGGATTTAACTCAAACGACCCCTGACGCCGAGGCCTTGGGCCGGGTGCCTGTGGAGGTTGCGACGCGCCACCGCTTGCTTCCTTTGGCGTGGGAGGCCGGCGCCGACGGATCCAACACGCTGGTGGTGGCCTTGGCCGACCCGTTTGACCGCGCTGCCTTGGCGGTGGTGCGGATGCTGGTGTCTGGCGAGGGCGGCGTGGTGCAGCCGCGGCTGGCCACCGCGCCTGAGGTCGACCCGGCCGAGGCGGTGGCCGAGGCGATCGGCCGGGCCTACGGGTCGAACGTGACGCGGCTGATCGGTTCGATGGAGGGCGAAGGCGACGAGCTTGTCGAGGGAGGCGATGCCGCACCCGTGGACCTGACCCAGCACCTGCAAGCCCTGGCGGGCGAACCGACGGTGGTGAACCTGGTGGACTTGATCATCCACGAGGCGGTGGCGGCCCGGGCGAGCGACATCCACGTAGAGCCGTTCGAGAAAGACCTGAAGATCAAGTTTCGGGTCGACGGCGTGCTGCACGACCAAAGCCCGCCGCCCAAGAACCTGCAGCCGGCGATCGTGTCGCGTTTGAAAATCATGGGCGGCATGAACATCGCGGAGCGTTTTGTGCCCCAAGACGGGCACATCGGGTTTCAATCGGCCAAGGGGCCGGTGGACCTGCGGGTGGCCACGGTGCCCACGGTCTACGGTGAAAGTGTGGTGCTGCGTATTCTCGACCGGGCCGCGGCGCTGATCGGGTTGGACCAGTTGGGCATGCCCGAGGCGCAGCTGGAGGCCTACCAAGCGCAGCTGGATCAGCCCCACGGCATCGTGCTGGTGACTGGACCGACCGGCAGCGGCAAGACGACCACGCTGTACGCGTCTTTGAACCATCTGTATTCACCCGAACTCAAGATCCTCACCATCGAAGACCCGGTGGAGTACCGGCTGAACGGGGTCAACCAGATCCCGGTGAATGTGAAGCGGGGTCTGGGGTTTGCCGACGGGCTGCGGGCGATCTTGCGGCAAGACCCAGACGTGGTGATGGTCGGTGAGGTGCGCGATGGCGAGACCGCGGACATCGCGATCCGCACGGCGCTGACCGGGCACTTGGTTTTCAGCACGCTGCACACCAACGACGCGCTCGGGGCGGTGGCGCGTCTGATCGACATGGGCGTGGAGCCGTTTTTAATCGCCTCGTCGCTGCGGGCCATCATGGCTCAGCGGCTGGTGCGCCGGCTGTGCACCCAGTGCCGCCGCGAGGCGGCGCCCGATCCCGAGGTGGTGCGTCGTCTGGGGCACCGAATGTCTGAGGGCGACACGTTCTATGAAGGCGCCGGCTGCCGGGCCTGCCGCAACACCGGCTTCACCGGGCGCTTTGGCATTTTTGAGGTGGTCACAGTCACCGACGCCATGCGCGAGGCCGTGACCCGGCGGGCGAGCGTGGGCGAATTGGCCCAGACCCTGGATGACACCCACGAGCCGATGTTTGAAGATGGTTACCGCAAGGCGGCCGCGGGCCTGACGACCCTGGGCGAGGTGCTGCGGGTGTGTTCGGGCTGAAGTGAAAAAAGCGAATATCAGGTGCAATAAAGTGGCCCGCCAAACGTCTATGTCAGACAGGGCGTGAAAATGGCTTGCCTGCCGATCTTCCGCTTGCCCCGTTGCCACGCCCTTGACGCTTCGTGTGACCTCATAGAGATCGTGTAAAAGCGTTTCCTGACGAACCTATGCCAAACTTTCTCTATTCCGCGGTGGTGCAGAACGGCCGCAACGCCACGGGTGTGATCGATGCGCCCGACAAGCCGGGCGCGATTGCGCGGCTGGCCGAGCGGGGAGAGTTTGTCACCGAGATTCAGCAGGCCCCCGCGGCGACACCCGCGTCTTCGGCGTCTTCGACGTCTAGCGCACTTCCGCAGGCCGATGCAATGCCGGGGGTGGCGGGCACGGGCCGGGTGCGTCCGCGCGAGCGGGTGACGCTGCTGAACCAGATGGCCGTGGGGCTGGGCGCGGGGCTACCGCTGGTCAGTGCCTTGCGCGTGGTCGAAGAGCAGGCCGAAAGCATCGCGGTGCGGGGCTTGGTCAATCGCCTGGCGGCGGCGGTGACCGGGGGGCAGGCGCTCAGCGAGGCGATGGCCAGCGAGCGCCGCACCTTTGACACCATGCAGGTGAGCATGGTGCGGGCGGGAGAAACCGCGGGCGTGCTCGACGAAATCATGGTCTCGCTGTCGGGCTTTGCCGAGCGCGACCTGGAACTGCGTGAAAAACTACGCGCCGCGGCGATCTACCCGCTGATGGTGGTGGGGCTGGGGTTTTTGTCGATTTTGGTGATCTTGATTTTCATCCTGCCGCGCATCATGAGCGTGGTGGGCGAAACCGCGAGCGTGCTTCCGCTGCCCACACGGATCTTGATGGGGGTGTCTGATCTATTGGGCTCTCCGATGGGGGTGGGCTTGGCGGTGGTGGGCTTGGCGGTGGCCGCGGCGTTGTGGCGCTGGTTCAAAACCCCCGGCGGCACGCTGTGGCTGGACACGGTGAAGTTGAAGGTGCCGCTGATCGGCCCGGCGACGCGTCGGGTGGCGGTCAGCCGCTTTGCCCGCACCCTGGGCACGTTGAGTGCGGCGGGCGTGCGGATTACCGAAGCCCTGCCGATCGTGCGTGACACGCTGGGCAACGAGGCCTTGGCCCAGCACGTGGACCACGCCGCTCACGAGATTGCGCGGGGTGCGGGCATCGCGCAGGAGCTCAAGGCCAGCGGCCAGTTTCCGCCGATGCTGATCCAGGTGATTGCGATGGGCGAGAAAACTGGCCGGCTGGACGAACTGTTGATGCAGACCGCCACGAGCTACGACAAAGAAACCGCTGCGGCCCTGCAGCGGGTGATGGCGGTGGTGCCGGTGCTGTTTATTTTGGTTTTGGCGCTGATGGTGGCCTTTATTTTGGCCGCGGCGCTGCTTCCTATTATCAGCATGGACCTTGGCGGCTAACAACGCCTGATGTTCGACATTGAAACACGCTCTCTGAAATTTTTCCCGACGAAAGACCCT
>JALZVY010000105.1 GCA_023300125.1 Phycisphaera sp. | reverse complement strand
GTCCGCGACGTCGCGGACCTGGGCGGGGCAACGCAGCCGCTCCACCATCCCATGGATCGTTCGTGAGACGTGGTGCCGGATCGCCTTCGCCGCCGCAGGCGACAGGCCCTCCAGCCGCTCCACGACCCATTGCCCCGCGCTCAAAAGCTCGGCGTAGCCCCCGTCATCGGGGCGGTGTGCTTCGCTCCAATCCGAGAGAAGCTGCCCCACCGCGCAAGCGTCACCGCGCTGCAGCAAATCGTCCAACACCTTCAGGGCTGCGACCCGCTGCTCAGGCCCCGCCACCCCCTCATCTTCAAGCGTGTCGGCGATGCGAAACACCAAATATCCCACCCCCACCTGCGTGCGTAGCGGCCCGGGCAACAGCGGAATAGACAGCGCAAAGCTGCGGCTGGTCAGCAACAACAGACGCTCGACTCGGCAGGGGTCAGCCTCCATGGCCGGCCCCCGCGGTCTTCGAGGCTACCGATGAGGCATCGCCCGCCAAGGCCGCTTCGGACAGCGGACGCGCCGCGGGGAAGGGCTCCAGCCCCAGGTCGTCCACCACCATCGCCGCCACCATTTGGGCAGAGAGAAAAATCACCGGCAGGCCCGATCCTGGATGCGTGCCACCACCGACCATATAAGCCCCCTTGGCATGAGGAACACGGTGCAGCGGGCGGCGGTGCAGCATCTGGTCCAGGCTATGGGCCAAGTTGAAGGTCGCCCCGTGGTTGATGTTCATCGCCCGCCAGTCGTCGGGACGGATCGCGATTTCTTCTCGGATGCGCCCGGTCAAATCCAGACCCAGCACCTGCTTCATGCGGTCAAGCACCCGGGCACGAAGCGTGTCTGCCTGGGCCTCCCAATCGATGCCGCTGTGCGTGTTGGGCGTGGGCAAGAGCACGTAGAGCGCGCTGTGGCCCTCAGGCGCCAGCGTGGGGTCAAGCGCTGAAGGATTACAGACGTAAAAACTCGGGTCCTCCGTGAGGCTGCCGCCCCGGCCGTGGTCACGACCGATGTCCGCGAGGTTTTGCTCGTACCCCGGCGCGATGCGGATGGTGTGGTGCGGCAGATCAACCTTGCCCTCGATGCCCAAATAAAGCATGTAGGTCGAACAAGAATATTTCTGCTTGTCGATGGCCGCGTCGGTCTGCCGCCCGCGCATGGATTCGGGGAAGAAACGCTTGAGCGCCCACGTCGCGTCGGCGTTCACGACCACCCGGTCAAAAGACGCGTGCCGCCCGCCCCCGCGCCCGCCCAGCGTGGCACCGGTGACCTGGCGTCCACTGAAGCTCAGTGATTCCACAGGTGTCGCGGTCTCAATCGTGCCCCCCAGCTCGCCAAGCAGCCGAGCCAACGCCGACATCAGCGCATTGCATCCTCCCACCGGGTGCCACACACCGTATTCATACTCAATAAACGGAAGAATGGTGAACAGACTCGGGCATTCGTAGGGGCTCATGCCCAGGTATTTACTTTGAAAACCCACCGCAAGCCGCACCGCAGGATGCTCAAAATACGCATTGTTAAGCTGCTGCACGCTGCGCATCGGGCGGATGTGCGGCAAAGCCTTGATCGCGTCCCAGCGGATCAAATCCAACACCGAACGGATCGGGCGCCGCAAGATCGGCTCCGAGGCGTTGAGCTTCGCTCGGTTGTCCGCGATGAACCGCCCAAACGCCTCACCATCGGCGGGATGAATCGCCGCGATGCGTTCGCGCATCTGCTCAAGGTCTTGGGTCGTATCGATCGTCACCTCGCCGCCGTGCTCTGCCTGCCCCCCCACCACCAAGCGGTACATCGGATCCAGACGATGAAGATCAACGTAGTCCTCCAGCTTTCGACCAGCGGCCCCAAAAACCTCCTGAAGCACGTGCGGCATCAAAAAGAACGTGGGCCCCATGTCAAAGTGATAGTCCCCAGCAGTCAGGCGCTGGGTGCGCCCCCCAATGCGCTCCTGAGCCTCGTAAACCGTGACCGAGACACCACGTGAAGCCAGCAACACCGCAGTGGCCAAGCCTCCGGGACCCGCACCCACCACCGCAACCCGGGGAGGGTTTTTAACCTGACCATCGCGTTCTATGAATTTCATTACCAGAAATATAGGCGGCTTCACTGGCCGCGGCTCAGCAGATCCCCTAAGACCTTGTCATGCCCGCGTTCCAAAGCTCTCCCAGCCCCGACAACCTGCAGTGGCTCAAACGTTTCCGTAAAGCCATCGCCCACGAAGCCCGCGAACTCAGCGCACTGGTTCAGACCGAGCTAGGCAAACCCCCGTTCGAAACCCTCACCAGCGAACTTATCCCCCTACTCAGCGCCTGCCGCTGGCACGAACGCAACGCCACCCGCGTGCTGCGGACGCGACGTTTACCAGGCCAAAGCATGTGGCAGTGCGGCCAGTCCCACCGGCTACACCGCGTGCCCCGCGGACACGTCGCACTCATCACGCCCTGGAACTACCCGCTGCAAATCCTGGGCATCCAGCTTGTGCAGGCGATCGTGGCGGGCAACACCGTGGTGGTCAAACCCAGCGAACGCTGCCCCCAATCACAACAAAAGCTTCTGGAAATCGCAAGGGATGCCGGGCTGCCGCACGAGCGACTTTCCTGGACCCCTGCCACGCGTGGCGCGGGCGCCCACCTGCTCCAAAACGAACACTTTGACCACGTCGTGTTTACCGGATCCACCGCCGTGGGCCGCGACATCGCCCAGCACCTTGCCGGATCAATGACCCCCAGCACCCTGGAGCTGTCAGGATCCGACAGCGCACTGGTGCTTGCCGACGCCACGCCCGCGCTCGCCGCAGCGGCCATCGGCTACGCATCGGCGATCAACGCAGGCAGCACCTGCATGGCCCCGCGGCGTGCGTTGGTCACCTCCAGCGTGCGGGCTGCTTTTATCGCCGAGCTCACCCGCGCCATCTCCACAAACCCGCCGTTAGACCGTTACAGCCAAGCCGACCATGCGGGCTCCATGCGCGCCGCGCGCCAAGCGGTTGAACACGGCGGCCACTGGCTGGACCCGGCCATGGATCAAGACCGCTACCCGTCCCTGCGCGTGGTCCTGGACGCCCCCGCCGACGGGCCACTGGCACGCGGCGAACACTTTGGCCCCGCCTTGGCGGTGATCTCATGCCCGGACGACCAAACCGTGGTGTCCGCTCACCTGGCCTGCGACCAGCACCTGGCCACCTCTGTTTTCACCACACGCCGCAACTGGATCAACACACCCGCAGGATCCGCCGTGCTGCGGCATGCTGGCGGCATGGTGACCCTCAACGACTGCCTGATCCCCGCAGCCCACCCCGCCGCGCCGCTGACGGGGCGCGGCCCCAGCGGGTGGGGAGCCAGCGGCGGCGCAGAGGGCCTGCGATCGATGACCCGGCCTGTCGTCGTCAGCTCCACGTCGCGCTGGCTACGCACTCCACTCGCGCCGCCCTCACTGCGGATGCAAAAAGTGCTGGGGCAATTCATCGCGCGGTGGTACGGATAAAGCCGCCCGCATCTTCACGAAGTCCCCCGGGCGCCGGACACGCCGAGCGCACGTGACTATGCTCGATGCATGGACAAAGACACGAAGAACATCGTCGTGGTCGGCGGCGGCTTAGCGGGCATGGCCGCCGCCGTGGAGCTCGCCCAGCGCGGCGTTCAGGTCACCCTCATCGAAGCCAACGCCCACCTGGGCGGAAAGATGAATGTCTACGAAGCCGAGGGCTACCGCTTCGACATGGGCCCCACCATCCTGACCTTGCCCGAAGTGCTTTGCGGCATCATCCGGCGCAGCGGAGGCCGCGTACGGGACTACATCGATCTGGTACGCCTCACGCCGCAGTGGCGCTGCGTTTTCGAAGACGGCACACGTTTTGACCTGCACGACAGCCTCGAAGACTGCGTCGCCGAATTCAACGCCCTAAGCCCCGGAGCAGGAGACGGCTTTCGCAGCCTGATCGCGTACAGCCGCCGCATGAATCGACTAAGCCGGAAAGTCTTTTTCTATCGCGATCTTGGTGGCGTGCGGGACGTCATGCAGGGCACACCGATGGGCGACTTCGCCCTGCTCAAAGACGTTCTGGCCATGCGGATGCACTCCACCGTCGGCGATACGATCAAAAAGCACATCCACGAGCCGCACGTGCGGCAAATGGCCGAACACTTCCTGCAGTATGTCGGCTCCGACCCCTTTCTTGCCCCAGCCATATTGACCATGATCGCCTCGGCGCAGACCGACCAAGGCTGCTGGTACGCCATGGGGGGCACACGCAGCGTCGCCCGAGCCCTCGAGCGGCTGGTAAACGAATCAGGCGTGAAGGTTTTGCCGTCCACACGGGTCGTGCAGATCCTCGAACGCGACGGCCAGGTCACCGGCGTCCAAACCGACACCGGCGACACGATCACCGCCGACGCGGTGGTGTCCAACTGCGACGTGCAACGCACGCTCAACGACCTGATGGACTCGCAAGGCGCGCAGTCCGCAGCGACCGCGCTACGAAAAAAATACGAACCCGCCTGCAGCGGCATCGTTTTTTACTGGGGCCTGAACCGGCAGTACGCCCCACTCGCGCACCATAACTTTTACTTCAGCCGCGACAGCCACCGCGAATTCGACGACATTTACCGCCAAGGCGTACCCGCCCAAGACCCCACCCTTTACATCGCAGCGCCCTCGCGAACCGACCCCGCCCAAGCCCCACCCGGGTGCGAATCGCTGTACATCCTGGTGCACACCCCTTATCTGCGCGAAGGCCACCTTCAGTCAGACAGCGAACGCTTTATCCGCGAATACCGCCCGATTGTGATCGAAAAGCTGCGTCGCTGCGGTCTCGATGACATCGAAAAGCACATCGAGGTCGAACACACACTCACCCCCCGCGGCATCGAGTCGATGTACAACGCTGAAGGCGGCGCGATCTACGGCTTGGCCTCGCACGGCCGACTCGCCGGCGGGTTCAAACCACGCAACACCTCCAAGGCCGCTCGCGGGCTCTACTTTTGCGGAGGCAGCGTCAACCCCGGCCCCGGCGTGCCGATGGTGTTGATGAGCGGCGTAACCGCCGCCGACGCGGTCTCCCGCGACCTGGGGTTGCCTCGACCCGACCTCACTGCCACCAGCGCCGAGCCTACGGGCGACGAGGTGGCGGCCACACCCCACGCGGACCACACGGTATGACCCCCCCCGTGCTCGAAAGCGTTACCCCCTCGCCGCGGTTTCGCCGCTGGTTTGCCTGGATGACGCGGCGGATGATCGCCCGCAACTTCGACCGCGTGCGGACCACCGCCGCTTCGCTCGGTGTTTTCCAAGACGCCGCTCAACATCCCGGGCCACTGCTGATTGCCTCCAACCACGCCGCGTGGTGGGATCCGCTCATGGCCCTGCGGCTGGCCGAAGCCTACACCCCCAATCGCACCCTCTGCTGCCCGATCGAGATGGACCAGTACCAGCGGTTCAAATTGCTGCGCAAGCTCGGTCTTTTTGGTCTTGAGCACCGCCACCGCGACGCCCTCACGAGCATGATCGAGCACGTCACCCAGCGTGTGGACCAAGAACCCAACCTGCTGTTTTGCATCACCCCGCAAGGCCAGTTCACCGACGTTCGCAGCCCGATCCGCACCCGCCCGGGGGTGGCTGCCCTCGCCGCCACCCTGCCCCAAGCCCGGGTGCTCGTGCTCTGCGGCGAATACACCTTTTGGCACGACCGCCGGCCCGAAGCTCTGTGGCACGCCCAGCACTGCGAAGCCCCCGACCGCCCCACCACCGCCGGCTGGCACCGCGCCGTGCGATCGGCCATGCAAAAAGCCGCGGACACGCTGGCCCAACAGGTCATCGCCCGAGACGACACCGCTTTCATCGGCCTGCCCGGAGACCCCAACGACGGCCACCGCGGCTCCGCGGCCGCGGTGCACCCGGCCTACGACGCATGGCTGCGTTTGCGTGGCGTGGGCAGCCGGATCGAACCCAACCCATCTCACGCTCGGCAGGGAGACACACCGTGATCGCTCTGTGCCTTGCCCTCACCGCTGTCGCGGGTGCTGCGGGCACCCTTGCCATGACCCTGCGCAACCTCGCGGCCTTCGCTCCTCCCACGGGCCAAAGCCACCCCAGCCCCGACACCCGGGTCAGCGTGTGCATCCCCGCGCGCAACGAACAAGCCAACCTGCGCGACTGCGTCGCATCGCTTCTCGCCCAAGTCCCCCCGCCCTTCGAAATCCTGGTCTACGACGACCAAAGCACCGACGACACGCCCGCCATCGTTCAACAGCTCTGCGCCGAAAACCCCAGCGTCCAGTCCGTTCGCACCGTGCCCCTGCCGCCGGGCTGGAATGGCAAGCAACACGCCTGTGCCCAAATGGGTTTCACCGCCCGCGGCAACTGGCTGGTATTCACCGACGCCGACGTACGCTTCGAACCCGATGCTCTGCGGCGCACCGTCGCCATGGCCCAAGAGAACGGATTGGACCTGCTCTCTGGATTCCCCCGGCAGATCACCGGCAGCGCAGGCGAGCGCCTGCTGGTCCCCATGATCTTTTTCCTGCTTTTGAGCTACCTGCCGCTGGGACGCATGCGAACCACCACCATGCCTTCAGCCTCAGCAGGCTGCGGACAGTTCTTGCTCGTCGCCACCGAGGCTTATCGAGCCAGCGGCGGCCACACCGCCTTCCCCGCGTCGATGCACGACGGCATCCAGTTGCCGCGACACCTCCGCCGCCGCGGCGCCCGCACCGATCTCTGCGACACCACCGAGCTCATGCACGTACGCATGTACCACGGCGCCCGCGATACCTGGGCCGGCTTCGCCAAGAATGCATACGAAGGGCTGGGCTCCTTCGGATTGCTGGTGTTTCTCACCGTCTTTCATGCCCTGGCCTTCGTGTTGCCATGGCCGCTGCTTCTCTACGGCGTCATCACACAGCGCTGGGCCGTTGCGGGGCTCGCTGCCGCCGCACTGACCCTTGCGGTCGTGCAACGGATCGCGCTGTGCCGCCGCTTCGCCCAGCCAAACGCAGTCGCGCTGCTGCACCCCTTTGCGGTTGCCTTGATGACGCTGGTCCAGTGGCACAGCTTCGCACTGGCAGTTCTCGGTCGCCGCACCTGGCGGGGCCGCACCGCCACCACCGAGCGTGTCATCTTGGTTGACGAACAAGACAACCCCGTGGGCGACGCCGAAAAAATCGCGGTTCACCGCAACCAAGGCCAGCTTCACCGCGCCTTTTCGGTCATGGTTTACGACGCTCAAGGCCGCGTGCTGCTGCAACGCCGCGCGCCGGTCAAGTATCACTTCGCAGGCCGATGGGCGAACAGCTGCTGCGGCCACCCCCGCCCCGGCGAGTCTGCCCCCCAAGCCGGTCGCCGCCGCCTGAACGAAGAACTCGGGCTGGACATCCCGTTGCACGCGGTCACTACCTTTACCTATCGCGCACGCGACACCGGCAGCGGGCTCATCGAACACGAGATCGATCACGTGCTGGCCGGACACATCGGCGACCAGGAGCCCGCGGTCAATCCGTTGGAAGCCGACGCGGTGCGGTGGCTCTCTCCCGAGCAAGTTGAAACAGAGCTGCAAGACCACCCCGACGACTTCGCCCCTTGGTTTGCGCCGGTGTGGCAAGCCATCAAAGACGCACCCCGCGACGACCAGAAGCCCTAAGCGGCCTATCAGTCACCGGCGTCCGAACCCCCGTGAACCCAAACACAATCCGCACAACGTCAGGGCTGCTTGCCCAAGATGCCGGCCGTGGATAAACTTTGCGGTCCGACCGCCCCGCCTTCCCCCCGACCGAAAGCCCCACGCGATGAGCGAATCCGACGTCCTGCCCGCCTCTGAATACCGCGACCAGGCCACGGCCCGCAAGTACTTCGACGCCGGCTGGGAGCAGGAACAGGCCGGCAACCGCGTGGGCGCCGTCGAGCAATACGAAGCGGCTTACACCGCCGACCCCGACGACGCGGAAAACTGCTTTCGCTTGGCTTACAACCTCGACCTCATGGGCGAAGAAGACCAGGCCCTGCACCTCTACGAAGAGTGTGCCAAGGTGCCCAACCCGTCGCTGAACGTGCTGATCAACTTGGCCGTGGCCTACGAAGACCGCGGCAAGTACCCCCAGGCCGAGCGCTGCGTGCGCCAGGTGTTGGCCACCGAGCCCAACCACCCACGGGCCCGGCTGTACATCAAAGACATCCTCGAATCGCGGGCCATGCTCATCGACGATGAGCAAGAGCGCAAGCAAGAGAAGCACTCGGCTTTGCTCGATACACCGGTCACCGACTTCGAACTGTCGGTCCGCACCCGCAACGCCCTGCGGAAGATGAACATCCGCACCCTGGGCGACCTGCTGAAGGTCACCGAGGCCGAGCTGCGCAGCTTCAAGAACTTCGGCGACGCCAGCCTCGAAGAAATCAAGACCATGCTCGCGCAGAAGAGCCTGCGTCTGGGCCAGAGCGTCGAAAGCCACCAGGCCCAAGTCAAGCAGCAGGTTTTCGACCAGATCAAGAGCGAACAAGGCGAAGGCGACGGCACGTTGGACAAGAGCGTGAACGAGCTGAACCTGAGCGTGCGGGCCCGCAAGGCCTTGGCCCTGCTGGGCGTCACCAGCATCGGCGACCTGGTCATGAAGACCGAAGCCGAGCTGATGGGCGTGAAGAACTTCGGTATGACCTCGCTGGTCGAAATCCGCGACCGCTTGACCGACGTGGGCCTGAGCCTGCGGACCCTCGAAGCCTGATCCACACCACCCACGTGCACACCGCGTCCGACGCCTTGTGCGAGCGTCGTTAGTGTGCGCGCTATGGCACAACCGCCTCTCCCAACGGTGATCAACGCCCCGCCCCGCCGAGCGGGCCGGGTGCTGTTGATTGACGCCCGCGAAAGGCTCCTGCTTTTTCGATTCACCGACCGGGTTCACGGCACGTCGTTTTGGGTCACCCCCGGCGGCGGGCTGGACGGCGCCGAGAGCTTCGTCCAGGCCGCCGAGCGCGAGCTTCACGAAGAAACCGGCCTGCGCCTCAGCTCGCCGCTGGGCCCTCACATTTGGGAGCGCAGCGTCACCGTGCGCTGGGGCACACGCTGTTTCCTGCAATACGAACGTTTTTTTGTCCACCGGGTGGATCACCACCACGTCAGCGACGCGGGGCTGATGGACTACGAGCGCGACGAACTCGTCGAACACCGCTGGTGGGCAGCCCACGAAATCGCCGCGAGCTCTGCGCGTTTTGCCCCCGCCAAGCTTGCCGAGCTTCTGCCCTTGGTGCTCGCGGGCCAGTCTCTCCCGCCCCCTCCGCTGCACCTGGATGACTAGAAGCCCTAAGCCTTTTACTGGCCTAGCGCGGCCGCATTCTTCATCATCTCACGGATTTCCGGCACCGCTGGAGACGTGGGCGACGCGGCGATCGAGCGTTCAAACGCGGCCTGGGCTTGCTCGGGCTCTGTGAGCAGCGCGTGGGCTTGGCCTCGCATAAATTCGAAATGCTGCAACATGTCCCCGGTGGGCTCGTGGTCGGCGATCATGGCGTTCAGGTGGTCCAGCCCCTCGCGGATCTGACCGGATTGCAGCCGCTCGATCGCGCCATTGAAGGCTTCTTCGAGCGCCTGACGGTTGACCATCTGCTCGTACTTGGTCTTGAGTCCCGCCTGATCCTCGGGGTCCAACACCAAGACGTCACGCATCACGTCGCTATAAAAAGCCGCGGCCAACTCGGGTCCCACCGTGTCAAGGCCGCGGTCCAAGGCCCGGGCCCGTTCAATACCGCTGACGGTCTGGGCTTGGGCGAACGCCTGGTCCCGAGCCCGGCGGATGCTACGCATCTGCATGAGGTGAGCGGCGTAGGCCGCGGGCCCACGCGCCGCCAGTCCAGCGTCGTAGCCCACCTTGGCGTAGGCCAGGCCCTTGGCATCGGTCAGCATCAACGTGGGATAGCCCTGGATTTTGTAGATCGACTGGAGCAAGCTGTTCTGTTGCCGCGTCGCGTCGTCTTGAGGCTTGCCCCTGGGATAGTCCAGAAGCACTGGCACAAAAGCCACGGAAGTTGTTTCGTTAAACGCCTCCTGGCTAAGAACCTCGCTTTCCAAGGCCATGCAGGGCGGGCACCAGTCCGAGCCGGTGAACAACAACAGCATGTCTTTTTCGCCCTCCGAGGCCGCGGCCCGGGCGTCAATAAAGTTGGTCTTCCACGACTCGACGTCTGCGTGGGCCACGGGGCCCAGCGCCAAGGTGGCCACCATCGCGCAGGCAGCGATCGCAAACGGCGTGCTGCTGATCATTTGAGAGATTCGTGCGTTCATGGAAGTCGCCTTTCGGAGCGGGAGTCGAGGACCACGGAAGAACGCCTAATCGGACCTTTTTATTTCTAGGACACGGCACAGAACAGATTCCGAGGCGCGATCGTTCCGCGCTCGCTCTTATCGGCTGTACCGGCTGATGGTGCCCCTGCGTTGTTTTGACAAAACATTGTTCACATAGAGCCCTTCGAGCAAGAACTCACCGGCCGAGGCCAGCATCTGCGGGTCGTCCCCATCCAGTTCCAGCCGGCCAGCCAGATCGAGCGCCGCCTGAGCCAAGCCCGGAACCTGGCCCAGGCTGGCCACCACCGCGTCGGCGGTCACGTCGTCGCCAACGGTCAGCCTCAGGCCCTGGGCAAAACGGTCGCTCACAGCCACGAACTCCTCGGGGTCGGCCCGCGTGCCGAAGACAGCCTTGACCGCCTCGCCAAGCAAAGACTCGACCAGCTTGTCTTCGGTGTTGTCCCCGTCGTCGGCCATCAGCAACTCGATCTTGCCCCTGGTGCTGGTCAGCACGTGGGCCAGATCCGAGACCCGGGCCACGACGACCGGTTCGCCGGTCATCACGCCGCGTCGCTCGGCGCTGCTCACCAGGTTCTCCAAGCAAGCGATCGAGGTCCGCACGCTTACACCCGAGGCCTGGTTGATGTGCGACGAACCACGTGCCAGCGTGACGGCTTGCTCGATCACGCGGTGCAGGTACGGCGGCACGATCACTTGCGGAAGGTCTGGATCGGTGCCGCCTTGTCCCGCTTCAGTCCCGCGGCGATCGGTCCACGCGTTTTCCGCGGTGATCTGCATCGCCTCGTCGGTCGTTGCGGGGTAGTGCGTGCGGATCACCGATCCGATGCGGTCTTTGAGCGGGGTGACGATGCGGCCGCGGTTGGTGTAGTCCTCGGGGTTGGCGCTGAACACCAGGCACACATCCAAAGCCAGCCGAACGGGATAGCCGCGGATCTGGATGTCGCGCTCTTCCAGCACGTTGAACAGCCCCACCTGAATACGTGGCGACAAGTCCGGCAGCTCGTTGACCGCAAACAGCCCCCGGTTGGTCCGCGGGATCAGCCCAAAGTGCATCGTCGATTCGTCGGACAGGTAGCGCCCCTCGGCGTGCTTGACCAGGTCGATCTCACCGATCAGGTCGGCGATGGTCACGTCGGGCGTGGCCAGCTTTTCGTGAAAACGCTCAGCCCGGCTTAGCCAGCGCAGCGGCGTGTCGTCACCCGCTTCAGCGATCATCCGTTTGCCTAGGGTGGTCATCGGCTGCAAGGGGTCGTCGGGCACCTCCAAGCCCTCGATCACCGGGATCCACGGGTCCATCAGCCCCGGCAGCAGGCGGATCATCCGCGTCTTGGCTTGGCCCCGCAGGCCCAAAAAGAGCATGTCGTGCCGCGACAAGAGGGCATGGATGACCTGCGGCAGGACCGTCTGGTCGTAGCCTCGCACCCCGGGAAACACCTCGGTTCCCTCCCGCAGGCGGAAGATCAGGTTCTCCCGCAGCTCCTGTTTCACCGTGCGGTAGCGGTAGGGCGTCTCGCGCAGAGCCCCCAGGCTCGTGGCCGCGGGCGGGGCCTGGGCGGAACCGCCCTGGGCGCTGTGCGGGGTGTAAAGCAGTTGGAAATGCGGTTGATTCATATGCGAGCTTAGGGGGGGCGTCAGGCCTTGGGCCGGTCGGGGAAGGGCCCGCAGGCCCGGGGTCAGGGTTTCACGGGCGGCGGGGCCGCGGGCGGCCCGATATCATGTCCCGCCCGGCTCACCGGTTCGGGCCCCTCCACTGTATCGAGCGACTATTTTGAGTAAGAGCAAAGTTCTAATCGCCGTCTCCTCGCCTTGGGCGAGCGAAAAGCTGGCGGCGCCGATCGCCGACCTCGTGTCGCGGCTTGGCGCAGAGGCCTTGGTGTCGCACGTCACCACCATGCAGGACGAGGACGAGACCGAAAACGACGCCAACATCCGCGGCGAGCAGACCCTCGCCCTGCTGGTCAGCCAATTGCGTGACGCAGGCCTCGAAGCCGAGGGCGTCATGCTCTTCAGCGACGACACCGCCAAGGCGATCCTGAAAACCGCCCGCGCTCGGGGCTGCACCATGATCGTGCTAGGGCTCACCGGCAAGGGCGTGCTCAAGCGGCTAATCGCCGGAGACGTGCCGGCCAATATCATCCGCCAGGCAGACATGCCCGTGCTGCTGTGCCCGGCCAACTGGACCGGGACGATTTAATTGGGGGTTGGGGGTTGCAAAACGCTCAAGCCCACCTGCTAGCGATTCGCCCCTAACCCGTGCCGCGGATGCGACGAAGCTCACGGCGCTGCTGTTCCATCGAAAACGCCTGAATCGCATTCTGAGCCGCCCGCTGCTGGGCCATGCCGTCGTGCTCAAAAATCATGCCCAAGCAAGCGCGCCCTTCGGCATCCGGGAACACGCGCACCACGCGGGCCTGAACCCGCAGCGGCGGGCCGTCCCCGTCCAAATACAGCGCAAGGTTGACGCTGCGATGAATCAGCCGCAACGCCTTGTCGACCTTGATCGGCAGCGCGAGGCCGATCCCACGGTCGCTGAGGTCCAGCATCCGCCCGTCCCAGCCCTCGAAGTTAGGCACTTCCACCTGCGGCGTGAGCCGCACCGGACGCAGGTCCAGGTGCCCGGTCGGCTGGCGGTAGCACTCCCGACGCTGGGCGGACGCGACGCTCCAAGGCCGCTCAAGGGTCACCGAGGGCACCCTCATCTGCTCATTGAGTGCATACGCCCCCCGCGCGATAACCCGCGAGCGGGCCTTCATGCGCTGCGTGCCTTGCACCACGTAAAGAGCGACCTCAACACCTGGCTTCAAGGCCAACGCCGGGCCCCCACCGCTGGCCCCCTCGATGACCAGCCCGCCCGCGTCAGTCTGCGCCAACAACCTCAGCCGCGCTTGGGGCATCGCCTCACCCGCCCCCGAGATGGGCACCACGTCCAACGGGGTGTTTTGGCCCGATAACGCCTCCATGGCGGCGTCCCAAGCCTTCGTCAGGCGGTCGGATTGTCCTCGGGATCGGCTCATGGGCGGTCAAAAACGCGATAACAGGCAACAAACGGCGTGTCATCACTATCGGGTGGACCTTGGCCCGCGTTCAATGCGACGACGTTGATGAATAGGGCATCGCCCCTGCGCCGCGCCCAGATCACTACCCTCCCAGCATGCAAGGCACCTCCGCAGACGCCCCATCCCGCCCGCACGCCCGACCCGCCACCGCCCTTTGGGTCGCCGCAGGCGGTCTGTTAATGCTGGGCGGCTGCCTCTCAGCGGGCCTGGCCGCGATTGCCGTGGTGCCCGCAGACACGCTGACCCACCACCAAGCAGTCGCCACGATGCCTGACGCGGACCGCACGCAACTGCTTGCGCTGCATTCGGCCGCCGGCCCCGCGGCAGTGGGCACGCTGGTCACGCTGGTCTTGCCCGCGGTGGTGCTGGTGGCCCTAGGCTTCGCGGTGCGGCGGGGCCACCGGCGGCCCACTGCCGTGGCCCGAGGGCTGTGCATCGTAATGGCGGCGCTGCTGGCCCTTTGGACTCTGGCCAGCCTGTCGGGCGGCCTGAGCGCCCTGCCCGTGGCCCTCGTGCAAGCCTGCATCGTCGCGCTGCTGTGGCGGGCCGGGCGACTGTTGCACCCCGACCAGTTGATCGGTGACGCGGGCCCCACGACCTACGGGCCCGAGACAGCCATGCCCCCCCCATCGTCCCACCGCCGGTCTGGGGCATCCACCGAAGACGATCCGTGGGACACGATGCTGTAAAGCACTCGGCAGACACCGCACGGGCCTAAACTCCTTTTATGCCCGTCATGCACCGCCCTGCTTTTCTCTGCTTGTTTCTCGCGCTTGCCGCCCTGATGCCCCCAGCCTCCCCCGAGGCCCGCGCCCAAACGCTCGACGTCGACCACCGCCCCCTGGCCCACGCGGCGATCCAGCGCGGCGTGGATTTTCTTCGCCAAGCCCAGCAGCCCGACGGAAGCTGGACCCCGGGGCCCGGCCCCGCCGTCACCGGGCTGGTGGTCGCCCTGCTCCTAGACCAACCCGACATCGGCCCCAAAGACCCGGCGGTCGCCCGCGGGGTGGACTACCTCTTGAGCCGCGTACAGGCCGACGGCTCGATCCGCGACGGGGCCCAAGGCATTCTGGCGAATTACAACACCGCCATCTGCCTGTCGGCGCTGTCTCGGCTGCCCGACCACCCCGAGGCCGTCCGCGCCGTGGCAGCCGCCCAAGCCTTTCTTATCGACTTGCAGTGGAAGCCGGGCATGACCCCGCCCGGTGGCGCCCCCATCAACGCGGACCACCCGTTTTTCGGCGGCGCGGGCTACGGCCGCCACGGCCGGCCGGACATGAGCAACACCCAGATCATGCTCCAAGGCCTCCACGATTCGGGGCTGGACCCCGAAGACCCCGCCTTTGCCCGGGCCCTCACGTTCATCGCACGTTGCCAGGGCATCGACGATAACCAGTACTTCCCCCGTGGCACGCTGGTCAACGACGGCGGGGTGATCTACGCCACGTCGATCAACGGCGAGCACCCCGAGATCCCGGTGAGCTATGCCAACCCTCAGGCCGTGGACGAAGCCCGCGCCGGCCGGCCCGTGTCGGGCCTACGCGGCTACGGCAGCATGACCTACGCGGCCTTCAAATCTTTCGCCTACGCCAAGCTCGCCCCCGATGACCCGCGGGTACGCGGCGCCCAGCAGTGGATACAAACCCACTACACCCTGGATCAAAACCCAGGCATGCCCGAAGCCATCGGGCAGCAGGGGCTGTATTACTACTACCTCACCCACGCCCGGGCCCTGCATGCCTGGGGCCACCCCACCCTGACCCTGACCGACGGCCGCACGGTGCACTGGGCCGCGGCCCTGACCCACCGCTTGAGCTCGCTTCAGAACGCCGACGGATCATTCGTCAACACCGACGGCCGTTGGATGGAAAACGACCCGGTCTTGGTCAGCGCCTACGCGGTGACGGCCTTGCAACACGCCGCACGCTGACCCTCTCCGCGTGATCGGCTCCGCCGCGACTTGCCCCCTCACGGAACTCGATCATGCCCACCCCCGCAACCACGCCCTCTGCATCCAACGGCCGGTCGGTCATGGCGCTGGGGCTTGGCCTCTCGCTGCTGATCACCGGATCCCTGGCCTGGTGGATCCGCGACACCCCCGACACCCCCGCCGTGCCCGAGGCCCGCGACCGGCTGTTTTCCTTCCGGGACCCGGGCACCGGCCAGGCGGGCTACATCGACGACACGGGCAAGATCGTCGTGCCCCCGCGCTTTGACCACACCGACCTCTTCCGCGGCGGGCTGGGCATGGCCGAGCGCGACGGCCGCGCCGGCTACATCGACCGCACCGGCGACTGGGTCATCTCCCCTCGATTCACGTTGGATCCCGCCTTTGCCGGCGACATCGCCGCCCGGCCGTTTTGGGGCGGCCGCGCCGCCGCGCGTTCGGGGGGCGCATGGGGCTTCATCGACGCCAAGGGAAGCTGGGTGATCCGCCCGCGATTCAAGGGCTTGGACGGCTTTCAGATCGTCGGCGACTTCCACGAAGACCTCGCCTGGTTCCGCGGGCCAAACACCGACACCGTCGGCTTCATCGACCTCGAAGGCCGCATGGTGATCCCCCCACAGTTTCAGGCGGCCAACGACTTTGGCCAAGGCCTGGCCGCGGTGCTGGTCGAAGGCGAGTGGGGCTTCATCGACACCCAAGGCCGCATGCGGCTGCGCCCAGACTTCGACGGCGCCGGCGTGTTTTCCCAGGACCTCTGCCCGGTGCAAGACGGCGAAGCGTGGGGATACATCAACCTCCGCGGCGACTGGATCATCACCGCCGCGCTCACCAAGGCCCGCGGCTTCAGCGAAGGCTTGGCCCCGGTGCACGACGGCACCGCCTGGGGCTACCTCGACGCCCAGGGCACCATGGTTATCCGCCCCCGCTTCGACGACGCCTTCGGCTTCGACCAAGGGCGGGCGGCCGTGGTCGAGAACGGCGTCGCGGGGTACATCGACACCCGGGGCCGCACCGTGTGGCCGAAGTAGAAACTTCGCAGCTTGAATTTCTAAATGAGAATTAAAGTCGGCACAGCGCCGTTTTCACTTTGCGTTTCGCGCTTGAAACTTCGAGCTTCCGCGGCACATGGCCACCGCTTCACGGATCGCGGCCTTCATCGAGCCGGCGTTGGCCTTGTTCTGCCCAGCGATGTTGAACGCCGTGCCGTGGTCCACACTGGTGCGGATCAAAGGCAGCCCCAGGGTTACGTTCACCGCGTCGTCAAAAGCCAGCATCTTGACCGGGATCAGCCCTTGGTCGTGGTACATCGCCACGATCAAGTCGTACTTCTTGCGCATGCCCGGGGTAAACAGCGTGTCCGCGGGGAAGGGCCCACTCACGTCGATGCCCAGCGACCGCGCCATCTCGATCGCGGGCGTGATCACCCGCTGCTCCTCGTCGCCGAACTGCCCGTTTTCCCCCGCGTGCGGATTCAACCCACACACCGCGATCCGCGGCTTGGCAATGCCCAGCCGCTTAAGCGCCGCGTTCCCCAAGTCAATCGGATCAAACACGGCGCCGATCGTCAGCAGGTTCCGTAGATCCATCAGCGGCACGTGGATGGTCGCCAGCACCACATTCAGGTCCAGGCCTGCCGTCTGAGCGCGAAACAGCATCGCCACCCGCTTGGCCTTGCTGCGGTTTTGCAGCAGCTCGGTGTGACCGGGAAAACGAAACCCCCCCAGCTTCCACGACTCTTTGCAGATTGGCGCGGTCACCACCGCGTCGATGCCCCCCTGCTCCACCTCAAGCCGCGTGGCCGCGATCGCGTCATCCAAAAAACGCATCGACGCCTGCCCACCCCGCTTGCTTGGGCCGTGGTCGTGGGTGCTCAGCAGCGAAAATTCGTCGTAGTCCAGCACCACCACGCCGTGGGTCAGGTCGTAGCCCGCCCGGGGCGAGTCGTGCTGCAGCCGGTGCCAAAACACGTCCAGCTCCGCCAGGTCCGCGGCGTAGGCCATCAACTCGTTGAGCCCATAGACCACAAAACGCGCCATCCCCCGCACCTCCGGATCTGCCAAGGCTTTGACGATGACCTCGGCCCCGATGCCTCCGGGTTCGCCTAGGGTGATTCCGATCACCGGCTTGCGGTCCAGGGGGTCGGGCAGGTTGAGCGAAGGGCGTGGCATCGGCCAATTGTACGCCCCACGGCGCTGTCACACGGGCTTGCTGCAGCGCCCCGCGGGCCTCGCGTAAGATCGTGGCCCCTTGAACGGCTCTGTTTGGCGTTCGAACACCACCATGCCCCTAGCCACCGTCCTGATGCTGCTGCTGCTCGTGGCCCTCCTGGGGGCGAGCGCTTTTTTTAGCGGCAGCGAAACGGCCCTGTTCAGCCTCACCCGACACCAGCGATCCCGTCTCGAACGCGACCCCGCGGTCGTCGCCCGCACGCTGCACACCCTGCTCAAAGAAACCCGCGCCCTGCTCATCACCCTGCTGCTGGGCAACATGCTGGTGAACGTGCTGTACTTCGCGCTCAGTTCCGCACTCATGCTGCGGCTGGGACGCGAAGCAGGCCTTCCGGGCTGGGCCCTGGCCGCGCTGGCCCTGCTCCCGCTCTTGTCGATCATTTTGCTGGGGGAAGTGCTGCCCAAGCTCATCGCCGCCCGCCTGCCCGAGGGCTACGCCCGCGTGGTGGCCTTGCCGCTCTTGGGCGTGCACCGCGCCGTCAGCCCGGTGCGCCGCTTCGCCTCCGCGGCGGTCATCGGCCCGCTCGCGCGGCTGCTGGCCCCGGGCCCCGCGGTGCCACACCTCAGCCCCGAAGACCTCGCAGCCATGCTCGACCTCTCGCGCCGCCACGGCGTGATCGACCACGACGAGCAAAGAGTGCTGGACCAAGTACTGGCCCTGGGACGGCTGCGGGTGCGCAACCTCATGGTGCCACGGGTGGACGTGCGAGCCTTCAACCTCGACGACGACCCCGCCACGCTGCGAGCACTCATCGCCGAAACCCGGCTGCGCCACGTGCCTGCGTTCCGCGGCGACCTGGACCACGCCCAGGGCCTGCTTTACAGCAAAGAAGTCTTGCTCCGCGAACCCAACACCCCCGACCAGATCGCAGACCTGGTGCGTCCAGTCACCTTCGTGCCCGAATTGCAACGCGCCGACCGCGCGCTGCTCGAACTGCGACGCAGCGGCACCACCTTCGCCTTGGTAGTCGACGAGTACGGCGGCACTGCAGGGCTCATCACCCTCGAAGACCTCGTCGAGCACCTGGTGGGCGAGATCCCGGGCGCCTACGAAAGCGTCAGCGAGCCGCGGGTGCGGGCCCAGGGCCCGGGGCAGTTTTCGGTCGACGCCGACCTACCCGCCCGCGGATGGTTGCAAACCTTCGGCGTCATGGCCGCCGCCGACAACCCCGCGGGCGCCAGCACCGTGGGCGGGCTGGTCATGGCCCGGCTGGGGCGCGTGGCAAGCGAAGGCGACACCGTCGTCTTGGGCGCGGTGCGTCTCACCGTGGAAGCCGTCGATGGTCACCGCATCCAGTCGGTCCAGGTGGAGCTGGGCACCGCCGCCGGAGCCGTGGCCGCGGACGCGGACGGCAGTGGAGATACCCCCCCGCCCACGATCGGCGGTGCGGCATGACCGATCTGGCCACCACCTTTTGGGTCGGGATCACCGTCGCGGGCCTGGCGGGTTCGGCCCTGTTCAGCGGGCTGGAAACCGGTGCGTACACCCTCAACCGTGTGCGCCTCCAGGTCTACGCCGACCGCGGGCGGCGCTCGGCGCTTCGGCTGCGTCACCTGCTCGACCGCCCCGCCGCGCTGCTGGCCACGCTGCTGATCGGCAACAACCTGGCCAACTACCTGGGCACCTTCGGCCTGGCGGTCCTCTTGGAGGCTGCGGCCTTCAGCGAAAGCCAGTCGGTCTTGCTCAACACCCTGATCGTGGCCCCCTTGCTGTTCGTATTCGGCGAAACCCTGCCCAAAGACACCATGGCCGGTCACAGCGACCGCCTCATGTATCCGCTCACCCCGGTGCTTTGGGTCGCTCACCGCGTGTTCAGCGCACTGGGCCTGGTGGCCTTGGTCTCGGCCTTCAGCCGGCTGGCGATGCGCACCCTGCGTCTGGGCGAGGCTCCGGGCGTCTTCGGGCCGCGGCGCCGGGTCGAGATGCTGGTCCGCGAAGGCGTGGGCCACGGCCTACTCAGCGACGAGCAGTCCGCCATCGTCGACCGTGTACTCAAACTCGGCGATCGGTGTGTCCGTGAAGAAATGGTCCCCTGGAGCCAGGTCGTCACCCTCAGCCTGCAAGACGGCCCGGACCGCCTCTGGGCCCTGGCCGAGCGCAGCGGCCGGTCACGTTTTCCGGTGTGCGACGCCCAAGGCGCCGTCGTGGGCGTGGTAGACCTCTTCGACGCCCTGATCCGTGGCCGGGCCGACTGCCCGCCGATCACCGAGTTGATGTCCCCCGCGGTGCGTGTCGCCGCCGACAGACCCCTACGCGACGCGCTGCAGCGTTTTCAAGCCGACGGCCTCTCCATCGCAGTGGTTGAAGACCAAGCCGGTGGCGGCCCCGTGGGCTTGGTGACGGTCAAAGACCTGGTAGAGCCCATCACCGGCGAACTGGCCACCTGGTGAGGCCCTGGTGAAGCCCTGGTGATCCCCTCACAGGCACATCACGCCCATCGCAGTCCCGCACACCCGTCAAGGCCAGGCCCCGCGGTGCGCGAGCCCCTGCGCCCACCGCGTGCGGTGTTTCCTACGCTGAAGCGGGATCCTTACCGTTGGGCGGTGGAAGCATCCAGCCCGTCGCGGCGGCGAATCTGCTCGGCACGCTCAAGGGCCAGCTTCTCGCGGGTCTCGCTGCGGCGGTCCTCGCTGACCAAGCGGGATTCGATCTCCCCAGTCGCTTGATCCAGCAGCAGCGTTCGGATCTGAACCGATCCCCCCGCCCCGGAAGTGCTCACCGCGTCAATATCCAGCAGGATCTTGCCCACGTTCATCTGAACACCGCCGGGGGCTGCGGTCGCGGCCAGACCGCCAATTTCATTCCCGGGCACCTCGGGGAACGAACCGCTCTCCCACACGCCGTTGTAGATCGTCCACACCTCGAACTCGGCGCGTTTTTCGTCCTTGTTTCCGCTGGTGGCGAAGTAGAAGTACTTCGGCGCCACCGTCACCGGTGGTGACCACGGGGCCGCGTCAAGCTCTGCCTTGTCGGGCCCGATCGCCACGCGGTCATAATTCTCTTTGAGCTGCTGACGCGTGAGCCGCGTCTGGCGGTAAAGCGGATTGAACATCGACACCACCAACTTGTAGCGATAGGTTTCGCCGGGCACACCCGTTACGTCGTGGGCCCACACGCGTAATTCTTCAGGGCCTTGTTCGACTCCACGCCCCTGGCCACCTGGGGCACCATAGGCGCCATAGGCCCCAGCGCCGAAACCAGCATCTTCATCCTCATCACCGAAATAGGCGTCGTTGCCAGACAGCGCGGCCTCTCCAAGCCCTTCGTCATCCACACCCAGCAGGTTGTTTAAAAGCGTCTGCTTTTCATTGATCCGCTTCAACAAACCGTCGATCTGCCTTTGCTTTTTCTCCTGTTCGCGATCGGCAAGAGTGCTGCGTCCGGTTCGGCCTGCCCGACCTCCGCGCGGCGTAGTCGCCGGGGCCGCACCGCCGTAAGTGTTGCCAAAACCGCCGTCATCTCCGCCGTCTTCGTCGTCGTCGTCCCCACCGCGCCCCGTCCGGGTGCGGGTCGCACCGCGCCGCGTCTGACCGCCAGCACCTGGGTTTTGCAACCTATCCAGCCGCTTGCGCAAACCCACAAGTTCTTTTTCAAGGTCTGCTTTTTGCTTCAACTCCGCCGCAGTAAACACGCGGTTGTCAGAATCCGGCGGCGTCCAAGGACCGTTCAACAAACGTGGAAACGATATTTGACGGATCTCTTGCTGCCGCTCAGTAATCTGCCTCTCCAAACCATCGGCCTCTTCGCGGCTGAACTGCGGGCGATCCTCGGGGAGCAAGCCCAACTGCCCTGGCAGCGGGCGGATGATCTTTAAGTTGCCCCACTGACCAAGGGCGGGGTTCCATTGTTCACGCAGCAGGTACACCGCGGTGACGGTCATCCGCCTGCTCCACAGGCTTTCGTCGATGCGCTGGGCATCATTGCTCCCAGCGTTCTCAAGCCGCTCGCGGTAGGTGGCAATCGGGAACGTGCCCCGCACCGACACATAAGGGAAGTCTGAAGGACGGTGATCCCCGATGATCTGCCGCAACGCATCGACCTGAGCACGTTCACGCGCGTCGTTGGGTCCGGCCAAAACCCCGTGGCCGATCTTGATGACCATGTCCGTGGCCACGGGCGGGCTGGGCAACACCTTCGTGGGGTAATCCGGGCTGTCGACCACCGCCAAACGTGCATCAAGACCACCGTCGGTGATCACCCCGCGCAAGGGGCCGTCGGCAATCTGCCGGTCATAGAGCTTGATGAAGTTCTCGTTGTAGGCCGGAGCAACAAACGCCTTGATCTGTTCCTTTCCGGAATTCAGCTTGCCCTCGAGCCGATCCACCTGCGAGCGAACCTGGTCGGCGATCGCCCCCGGAGCCACCTGCTGGCCATCGATCTCCACCGCGTTGGGCTCACCCAGCAGAAACTGCGTGGCCCCCGCCCCCGCCAGCACGGCCACGCCCAAAGCCAGGGCAATCTTCTCGGTGTGCTTCTGGAAAAAGCTCAGTTCGTTGGCCGGCATGGTTTCACCCTGCGTAAAGGAATATCTCGTTCGTTTTCTCGTGCTAGGCCCGTGGCCGAGCCCGTCCATGGTCTCAGGGCCTCGGAAAGCCCCTCTCGTCAACAGGACTCAAAAATCGTCATCATCATCGTCACCGTAGCCACCGTAGCCGCCGTAACCGGCTCCGACGCCTCCGGGGGCAACGGATCCACTGGCAGGCTCCACCAGCCCCACGTACTGCTGCACGGTCTCGGGCATCAGATCCTTGGTCCAGTCACGCAACCAGATGGTCTCTACGATCATCGACACGTCAATAATGTCTCCGGCACCATAGACGTAGTACTGGCCCAAGACCTCGGGGCCATAGACATCCAGTGCCGTCATCTGAACATCCAACACCGTCATCAGATTGGTGTTGCTGATGGCGTTGAAGAGTTCGGGCAAACGTTGGTAATCCGCGTGGACACGCAGCCGTGCGTGCCGCACGTCAAAAATTTGATTGGATCCTCGGCCGGTCGGTCCGTAGTGAAAATTGTCCGACAACTTGGTTTCACGGGGCTGGTTGGTCAAGCCTCCTGCGGGTGGTCCGTACGACACCGTCTCACTGCGCCCCCGAGTCGAATCAAACGAGCCCACGCCACCCACGCTGTGCAAGCCCACGTAGCCCGGCAGCAGCGAGGCCTCGATCAGACGCTTGACCGGCGCATTGAGCACACTCGAATCGATCCGCTGGCCTTTCTCGTCGGTGCCGTGATCACGGGTGTTCGCCACGTCGTTGGCCAGCGCAATAGCCTGCATCAAGTCTTCAAGGATCCAAAGCTGAAGCTGCCCCTCCCACAACACCTCGGGGGCCGGCGAGCGGGTCTGTGTGCCCAGCGGAGCCACCTCAAGAGGGAACGCCGGGTTGGGGCTGCGCGGGTCACCCAACGAGGGGTCACCGTAGACGTTGAACCGCTGGGCGTGTTCCAGCAGACGGTTCATCAACTCGCGTTGGAGTTCGCCTTCCAACTGCTTTTGGTCGGTTTCGGTGATCAACGCCGCGTCACGCGACTGCAGCGCCTCGGCCTGGCGCTGGGCCATAAAGATGCCGATTTCGTCTGCCGCCATCGGCAATCCCGCGTTGATATACGGCGTCGAAATCCCGGTGTTGGTCGCTAGCGTCTGCGTCAGATCAGGCCCGCCCATCATCGCCTCAAGCGCTTTGCCGTAGTTGATCTTCGCGGTAAAGCGTTTATCTGCAGGCGCATCAGGAAACAAACCCTCTACCAGCAGATCGTGCCCCGCCTGATTAATACCCAGCGCCGTCTTGCGAATTTCATCCGCCTCGTGATTCAGGCCTCCAATGATCTGGCCCATGGCCTGCACCACCGGCGGGTTCACGGTGATTCCCGAGATCTCTTCGACGGGGTCGTCGGCATTGGCCGGCGGCACCTCCAAGGTCTGCCGCTGCAGCGATTTGAGTCGGGACAGGTCTTTCTGGGGCTGAGTCGCCGAAGCAATCAGAGCCGGCGATTTCACCAGCTTGATCCACCCCATAAAGCCCACCGAAAAGACGATCAGCAGTGCCGACAGCACCGTGATGGGGTTGCTTTTAATCCATGCGATTACATTTTTCATCGGGTGGCCTCCGTAGCGATGTTCGCAGATGAAGCTAGGACAGGACCGAACGGAGTGCTCACACCTCCAGCGGTCGGTTCGCCTTCACCGCTTGGGATCGCGGGAGACTCTGGATCGGCGGGCACCACCGTCTTCTCGCGGGTCGGCGTGTTGTCCAGCCTCGGCCGGGCGTCCTTGGGGGCTTTGAGTTGCACCATGAACTGCACCTCGAATTCCCAGTCACCGTTCATGGGCTCTTCGGCCAACGGCGAACGGGGCAAGATGCCTGCCAAGTTCAGAGAAGCCGCCCCCCCGCCACCGCCACCTCCGCCTTCATAATTATTACCGCCGTAGGCACCGCCACCGCCGTAGCCACCGCCGCTGTAACCACCGCCCCCTGCGTAGCTGCCACCACCTCTTGGCAAAGACACGCCGGTGATCTGAGACAAACTGCGAATCGGGTTGTCGTCGGGGAATTTAAAGACATACGGTCGGTTCTCACGCTCTGCGTTGTCCTTCAACCAGCCCAAAAATTGATTGTTGAGCGCCACATTCGCCTCGGCCAACGGGGTTCTTCCCAAAATCGTGACCAACAACTGAGGCCCGGTGCTTTCGGTCGTGACCGTTGCCGCCGCGGGGGAAGCTTCGTCCTCGTCTTCGTCTTCGTCCAGATCGACCTGCGGCGCCGCCGCTCCGGCCGCGACAAAGAACTGATCCACGGCAAACGTCTGCGTCGCGATCTCATTCAAAGACACCCGGTTGGCTGTCCCCGGCGCGCCCGCCCCGCCTAGCGCTGCATCCGTCGTCGGCTGGGCCACATACACACTGGTGACCGAGTCGATGTAGATCCGCCGACGTTCGCTGCGCGGGATCGCGGCTTGCGCGGCAAAATCGTTTCTGAGCATCTCTTGCTGCGGATTAATCGCCAGCGCCGCCTCCCCGATGTCTTCAACCAAGCGCGACCAAATATCGCGGTGGTCCAGCGTGCGTCGCAGGTTTTCGATGTACTGCCGCGGGTCGGAGGCGGAGCGGATCTCATCCAGTTCCGACACGTATCCTCCAGCCCTATCCAGCACCGGCCCCATCAGATTCCGGCTCTCCACGAGGCTGTCGGACAGGGTTTGAGCGTCCACGAAGTACTTGGTGCCCACCAAGCCCGCCGCGGCCACAAAACACGCGGCGCTGGTCGCGATCCAAGGCTGCTTGGCCTTCCACACCCGGGCCGCGATCTCGTGGCTGGGCATCACATTGGCTTTCACGCGTTCAAGCCCCAGCCCCTGGAGGGCAAGGCCGTAGGCCGTGGCCATGTTCATCGCGTGCCCCGAAAACTCCGAATCGCGTTTGCCGTCGAGTTCCAGACGATCAAAGGCCTGAGGGCGGCTCACCTTCATCTGCAGCTGCTGCTTCAAAAACTTCTGGAGACCCGGCAGCTTGAAGGTCGAGCCCAGGCCCACCAATTCGGTCAACTGGCTGTCACGGTTGATCGATTGATAGAAGCCCAGCGATCGCTGCACTTCTTGCACCAGATCCGCAAACACCGCCCGCATGGCTTGAAAAATCTGCTTGGCGTATTTGCTGGTCGCCGCCTCGCGCTTGAGTTTTTCGGCCTTGGCAAAACTAATTTTGAACTGCTTCACCAAGGCTTCGGTGAAGTTGTTGCCGCCGATCGGGAGGGTCCGCAGCCAGATCCCACCCTCTTCGACGATGATGACATCCGTCGAAACGGTGCCGATGTCCATGTAGACCACACCGCTTTGTTCGCCCTTGCCGTCGTAATGAAAAGCGTTGTAAACCGCCACAGGTGAAAGCGTCAGCGCGTCCAGCCGGATCTCCGAGGCCCGGTAGTTGCTCAGGTGCCGAACCACGCGCTCTTTGGTGATCGCGAAGATGCCCACCTGGATATCCGGGTCATCCTCCTGCCGAAACACCTGGTAATCCCACTCGACTTCGTCGATGGGAAAAGGGATCTGCTGCTGCGCCTCGAAGCGAACGATATTGGGAATCCGCTTGGCCTCGACCGGCGGCAACTTCGCAAACCGGGCAAAAGCCATGTTGCCCGGCACCGAGGTGACCACCGGCGTCTTCTCGATCGGGTGCTTGGCCACGAAGGCTTGCAGCCGCTCACGGACCGCGGCCTCGGCATCGAAGTCCGGGGTCGTCAGCACATGCTTGTAAGGCATGACCTCAAACTCTGCGACGCGAATCTCGTCGCCTGGGCCGCGTACCAACTTGATCGCCTTGATCGCGTTTGATCCGACGTCGAGTCCCCAAGCTTCGTTCTTCTTGGCCATGCGATGAAATTCCAGTGAAGGGGCGACGTGGTCCCGGACGGACCAGAGGGCGTGCAGGAAACAGGGGGTCGACAGTGTGGCGTTCCAGCCCCGAGGGGGCGTTCCGGAGGGTGTCCGAATTCAACCAACCGCCAATTACACCACATCCTTATGGTTCGTGGGGACGCCTGCCGTGCGCGGGGGAAGATGGATGGATCGGCGGCGTGTCCCGGCGACGGGAAGGTATCCCGTAAACCGTTACCACAGCATTAAAAACCGAGGACGTCCTGAGGTCAAGCGTTATTTGCCCCTGGGACCCTCCGCGCTGTTATCGGCAGCCGGGCGTCGGCCGTGGCCGCCCCACCCCCCTGGCGAGGACCGCGTTCAGCTTTCCGAGGCGATGCGCACCGCGTCCGCCGCCCGCGCCGTCAGGCCCGCCCAGTCGCCCGCCGCGATCAAAGGAGCGCTGGCGATCCACGAGCCCCCCACCGCCGCCACCGCATCGCACGCGAGGTAGCTCTTCATATTGTCGGGGTTGACACCTCCCAGCGGGAAATACTTGATGCCCAGCGGCGCATAAGGGGCCGCCATGCTTTTGAGGTAGTCCACCCCACCCAGCCCCGCAGCCGGAAACAACTTCACAAAACGGCATCCCAGTTCGATCGCGGCCTCAAGGTCCGTAGGCGTTGCCACGCCCGGGGCAAAGGCCAGCCCCAGATCACGGGCCGCCGTGACCACCGACGGGTTAAACCCCGGCGACACCGCAAAATGAGCCCCCGCCGCGTGCACCGCCGACACCTGATCCGGGCGCAGCACCGTACCCACCCCAACCAGCATTTCAGGGACGTTTTGGGCGATTTCGCGCACCGCCTCAATGCCCGCGTCGGTCCGCAGCATCAGCTCGATGACATCAATCCCACCTGCCAGCAGCGCCTTGGCCAACGGCACCGCGGTCGAGATGTCGTCGATGGCAAAGCCCGCCACCACCCGGGCCCGGGTGATTCGCTGGAGCATCGCGTCGGGGAAGAGCGTGGGCAGGTCGCCGGTGGGCATGGTCGGATCCGCAAGGAGTGGAGATAGAGACAGGCGACGCGTACACGCCGCACGAGACGATCACAGGCGACAAACGCCACGCGTGATCACGCAAACATTTCTGACAGACTTTAACGGCCCCGTCCGCGCCGCGGCCTGCCCGGCCCTTGCACCGACATCCGTTCGTGTGCAAGCCCCCCGACGGGTTGACCCACAGCCCGCGGCCCGCCACAATGCCCCGCCCCACCCGGGGCCGTAGCTCAATTGGGAGAGCGCTGTGTTCGCAATGCAGAGGTTAGCGGTTCGATCCCGCTCGGCTCCATTCACCGTCTCGCCGTGACTCAACGGCCCACCGGCTCATCTTCGTCCAAGCAGCCCCCCGGCGGCCCCACTGCGTGAATCCAACAGATTCACGAAGCTTCACAACAGAACAAAAACCCCCTCACGCATGCTGTATCAGCGTTCGCAGAGGGGCTTTCACCCGTGCAGGCCCTGCTGCCCGATGGCTGCCATGCGTGCCTGCGAGGAATAAGCTTCCCCGCCGCGGGGTTAGCCACGCCCAGACCCGCAACTACCTATTTACCCCTCATCAATCATGAAATTACTCTCCTTCACCGTGCTTCTGGCCGCCGGCCTGCTGGCCTTTGGTGTCGCCCGCGCCCGCCCCGAGAGCCAGGCCGCCCCCACCGCCCCGGCTCCCCGCACCGCCGCGTACACCGCCCCCACATCCTTGGCCCCGGTCGCCCTGGAGACGGGCCTGGTGAAATGGGGCCGCGACCTCGACGCCGCCCTGGCCCAAAGCGAGACCACCGGCAAGCCGGTCCTGGTGCTTTTCCAAGAAGTCCCGGGATGCGCAGGCTGCCAAGACTTCGGCCGCACCGTGCTCTCGGATCCGCTTCTGGTCGAAGCCATCGAGACCGAATTTCTCCCGGTGGTGGTCTACAACAACCGCTCGTCGGGCACCGACCCCAAGCTCATGAAGCGGTTCAACGAACCGACCTGGAACTACCAGGTCATCCGCTTCTTAAACGCCCAAGGCCAAGACATCCTGCCCCGCCAAGACCGGGTGTGGACCCTGGGCCCCGTGGCCGCCCGCATGACCCAAGCCCTGGAAAAAGCCCAGCGCCCCGTGCCCCGCTACTTGGAATCCATCGTCCTGGACAACAACCCAACGCAGCACAAAACCGCCGCTTTCGCCATGTACTGCTACTGGTCCGGCGAGTACCGCCTCGGCGGGCTCGAAGGCGTGGCATCCACCGAAGCGGGCTGGTTCGACGGCCACGAAGTCACCCGCGTGCGCTACGACCCCAAGCTGCTTTCCTTGGACACCCTGGCCCAAACCGCCCGCGCCGCAGACTGCGGCGACAAGCTCTACACCCCCGAAGGCACCAAGGTCCAAACCATGCCCAGCGGCACCCTCGACTCAGGCTACCGCCAGGCCAAGGCCTCGGACCAGAAAAAGCAGCTCGAGCGCTGGCCTGAAATCCATCAGGTCCCAGGTCTTAACGCCACCCAGCTCACCAAGATCAACGCCCTGGCCCCAGGCAGCCGCGACGCCGCCCGCAAGTGGCTCAGCCCACGTCAAAACGCCTTTTTAAGCCGCTCGGCCGGCCGCTAACCCCGCAGCCTCACGCCACGGCAACAACACGCGGGAGCCGGCCCCCAACCAAGGGTCGGCCCCCGCTCGCACAAGCCCCAAAACACCACGCGTATTTACCCCCCGAGGATTTGACGCCACCTCAGGTGGGGTTTAACGTATGCGGCTCGGCCCGATGGCCGCGCCAGACCGCCGACCTCGAATCTCAAAGCGTATTTTCGCTAAAAGACGAAAAAAACAGGACTTAGGCCATGCTCCCCGTTCAACGCAAAACCCGGACCCAGACCCGCAAGGGACGCTCGCACCACGCGCTGAAAAGCGCCGCCCCGGTGACCTGCCCCCACTCCGGCGAGATCCGCGCTCCGCACACGGCCTGCCGTGAAACCGGATACGTGGCCCCCAACGGCAACCGCCCGGGCTTCTTCCTTGAGCTCAAGATTCTGGGCACCAAGTCCAAGACCGCCTGATACATCTACGAAAGGGCACCGCCCGTGCGAATCGCGCTAGACGTCATGGGCGGCGATCACGCCCCGGATGCGATCCTGGATGGGGGACTCAACGCCGTCGAACTACTCGACGCAGGCGATGAGTTGGTCCTCATTGGTGACGAATCCATCATCCGCGAGGGAATCGCGGAAGCAGGACTCTCCAAAGACAAAAGGGTTGTGGTCGAAGCGACTACCCAGGTGATCAGCATGGCTGATTCCCCGGTGACTGCTTTGCGCACCAAGCCCGACAGCTCCATCGCCCGCATGGCGTGGCTGGGGAGCAAGAAAAAAGCCAAAGATCAGCACTGCGACATCATCATCAGCGCCGGCAACACCGGCGCGTGCGTGGCCGCCGCACAGATGAACATGCGCAGGCTCCCGGGCGTGCACCGCCCGGGCATCGCCATCGTGCTGCCCACCTTCCACGGCCCGGTGGTCGTCTGCGACGTGGGCGCCAACCCCGAACCCCGCGGCATCCACCTGCACCAATACGCCGTCATGGCCGGGGTGTACGCCGAGAAACTGCTGGGCGTGGACAACCCCATCGTGGGCGTGATGAACATCGGCGGCGAAGAAGCCAAAGGCACGCCGCTGGTCAAAGAAGCCAACGCCCTGTGCCGCGCCGACGAAGACCTCAACTACGCGGGCTACGTCGAAGGCCGAGACCTCTTTGAAGGCAAGGCCAACGTCGTCGTCACCGAAGGCTTCACCGGGAACGTGGTGCTCAAGCTCGCCGAAGGGCTGAGCGTGGGCATCTTCCGCACCATCGCCCACGAGATCTTCGAAATCGATCCCGACCTGGCGATGAAGTTCGAACCCGTGGTCAAAAGCATCTACAAGAAGCACGACTACCACGAGTTCGGTGGAGCCCCCCTGCTTGGGGCCAACGGCATCTGCATGATCTGCCACGGCAGCAGCGAAGCCCGCACCATCACCAACGCAGTGGCCAAAGCCCGCGAGTACGCCAACAAGGGCGTGAACGAGGCCATCTCCAAGGCCCTGATCCAGCACGACGAGAAGCAGATCAAGCGCGCCGCCGCAGCCCTGCACGAAGAAGGCGGCAAGGCGTGAGCGCCCGCCGCCCGGCCTACGAAGGCGGCGTCGCGATCCTCGGAACCGGGGTGTGCCTGCCCCCGCGCGTGCTCACCAACGACGACCTGGCCAAGCGCGTGGACACCACCGACGCCTGGATTTCGCAGCGCACCGGCATCAAGACCCGGCGCATTGTCGAGGACGGGCAGACCGTGCGCGACCTGGCCCGGGAAGCCCTTGGCTCAGCCCTGGACAACGCCGGCCTCAAGCCCGACGAACTGGACATGGTGTTGCTGGCCACCATGACCCCCGAGATGGTCTGCCCCAACACCGCCGCCCGCGTCGTGGCCGAGTTGGGCGCCACCCCCGCCGGGGCCATGGACATCTCCGCCGCCTGCTCGGGCTTTGTCTACGCCTTAAACGTCGCCTCGTCGCTCATTGAAAGCGGCGCCTACCGCACCGTCGGTGTCATCGGCGCCGAAACACTCAGCCAACTGGTCGACTACACCGACCGCCGCACCTGCATCCTCTTCGGCGACGGGGCCGGCGCTGCGGTGCTGCAAGCCGTCGACGATCCGCAACGTGGCTGCCTGCACCAAGCCATGCACAGCGACGGCCGGCTCTGGGGCGAGCTGTATGTGCCGCGTGACGAATCGCATCTGCCACCCGACGCCGAAGGCTTTTCGGGTGCCTACAACACCCTGCAGATGAACGGCCGCGAGGTCTACAAGTTCGCGGTCACCACCACCCAGCGGATGATGCAAGAAGCCCTGGACGCCGCGGGTGTCACCGCCGACGACCTGGCCCTTGTCATCAGCCACCAGAGCAACAAACGCATCTTGGAATCGGCCCGCGACCGCTTCGGGCTTCCCGAAGAAAAGCTCTTTATTAACATCGACCGCTTTGGCAACACCAGCGCCGCCAGCGCCGCGATCTGCCTGCACGAAGCACGCGAAGAAGGCCGGATCAAAGAAGGCGATCTGGTGCTCTACTGCGCCATCGGCGGCGGCATGGCGTGGACCACTTCGCTTTGGCGGATGTAGATCCGGCCTCACAACCCCCGAACGCTGCGCTCCACCACAGAGACACAGAGGGCACAGAGAACACAGAGGAAGACAAAAACTGTGGTGTCCCATGCCTTGCTCTGTGCCCTCTGTGTTCTCTGTGCCTCTGTGGTAAAGCGGAGCGTGCCTTCATAACTCCCTCGATGACCACGGACCGTTCCCATGCCCGACACCGCCCCCCTCACCATCCTCTGCCCCGGCCAGGGCGCGCAAGCCGTCGGCATGGGCCAAGCCTGGCACGAGCAATCCGACGCTGCCCGCAAGGTGTTCGACCAAGCCAACGACGTGCTAGGGCTTGATCTCAAGAAGCTCTGCTTCGAAGGCCCCGCCGAGGACCTGAACAAAACCGACGTCGCCCAGGCCGCGATCTACACCGTCTCGGTGGCTTGCCACCGCGCCCTGGTCGACACCGGCATGCCAAGCCGCCCGGACGCGGTGGCCGGGCTGAGCCTAGGAGAGTTCACCGCCCTGCACCTGGCGGGCTGCTTCGACTTCGCCGACGGGCTCAAGCTCGTACGCCTGCGCGGGCAAGCCATGCAAGACGCCGCCGACGCCAACCCCGGCACCATGGTCGCGCTCACCGGCGAGGTCACCGAAGAAGCGGTCAACGCCCTGTGCGACAAAGCCCGCGGCGACAGCGTGCTGGTGCCCGCAAACTTCAACAACCCCATGCAGGTGGTCGTCAGCGGCTCGGCCGATGCGTGCGAACGCGCCGCCGCCGCCGCGGACGAGGCGGGCTTCAAAGCCATCCCGCTGACCGTCGCGGGAGCCTTCCACAGCCCCCTGATGCAGCCCGCCGCCGACCGCTTGGCCCAGGCCCTCGAAGACGTGACCTGGAGCAACCCCACCGTGCCGGTGATCGCCAACGTCACCGCCCGCCCCCACGACCCCGACCCCGCATCCATCCGCCAGCGCCTGGTCGAACAGCTCACCCACCCCGTACGCTGGACCCAGTCCATGCAGTGGGCCGTCGAAAACCTGCCCGGCCAATACGTCGAACTCGCCCCGGGTAAGGTGCTCGGCGGCCTGATGCGGCGCATCGACCGTGGCACCAAGGTCAAAAACTTTGCCCAGCCCGCCTAATCGACTCGGTTGAGTGATGGCCAGGCCCACCCCATGCGGGCCCTTGGCCGACGACGCCCCGGATCGTTCACACACCCTCCCTTTTCTTTCGAGCCCCCCATGACCGACTCCCCCACCCCTCGCATCGCCATCGTCACCGGCGCCTCCCGCGGCATCGGCGCCGCTATCGCCAAGCAGCTCGCCGCCGACGGCAAGCACGTGGTGTGCGTGGCACGCAACCTCGACAAGCTCAACGAAGTCAAGGCCGAGATCGAATCGGCCGGCGGCGCGGCAAGCGTGAAAACCTGTGACATCAGCGACGGCGCCGCCATCGCGGCCATGATCGACGGAGTGACCGAAGAACACGGCCGCCTAGACGTCTTGGTCAACAACGCGGGCATCACCCGCGACAACCTGCTGATGCGCATGACCGACGAAGAGTTCGACGAAGTGATCTCGACCAACCTGCGTTCGGTGTTTGTGGCCTGCCGCGCCGCCAGCCGCACCATGGTTCGCGGCAAGTTCGGCCGGGTGATCAACATCGGCTCGGTCTCGGGAGTGGTGGGCAACGCGGGCCAAGCCAACTACGCCGCGGCCAAGGCCGGCCTGGCAGGCTTCACCAAAAGCTTCGCCAAAGAACTGGGCAAAAAGAACATCACCGCCAACGTGATCGCCCCAGGCTTCATCGCCACAGACATGACCGACGGGCTGCCCGACAAAATCAAAGACGGCGTGAAGGTCATGACCGCCGCAGGCCGCATGGGCCAACCCGAAGAAATCGCCGCCGCGGTGGCGTTCCTCGCCTCGGACGGCGCCAGCTACGTCACCGGCCAGGTGCTGGCCGTGGATGGCGGAATGACGATGTCTTAAATTACTGCAAAATATCGCCTTAAATGGTATTGGCCCAGGAAACCCCCACGCTGCCCACACTCTGCTGGCGTTCAAACCGCCCTCCGGCTATATTCCCGCTGCATTGACCCAGCCCCGGAGATCACTCCTGAGCCCGTCGACGCGCTCTCATGAGTTCCCCGCAGTTGTCGCGGAGAAACGCCGCGGGACGCCCCGCACCGACCCCGTCACTGCGGCAAATGCCGCAGCGGAACTGATCCCGCAGGCAGCGGGTGCCTGCACCCGCCCCCTTCCCTCGCCCCTCGCCCGCTGCCACACGGCGGCAGGTTCAACAGCCCCTTTAAATCAGAAAGACAATCCCATGGATGAAGCCCAAATTAAAGACAAGGTCACCGCCATCGTCGCCGAGCAGATGGGCGTCGACAAGAGCGAGTTGTCCCTCGAAACCAACTTTGTCAACGACCTGAACGCCGACAGCCTCGACACCGTCGAACTGGTGATGGAATTCGAAGACGAGTTCGAAACCTCGATCCCCGACGAAGAAGCCGAAAAGATCCAAACCGTCGGTCAAGCCGTGGACTTCATCAAAGAACACATGGACAAGTAAACCGCCGGCCCGCCAAGCGACCGACGGCAGGGGCCACCCTCAAGCGGGTGGCCCTTTTTCATAACCCCCCCGCCACGCCGGCCACGCGGAATAGACCGCCTCTGCCGCTGGTTTGCCCCTTCCTGCGACTTTCGCGCAGGCAGGCACTTTGAATCGGCCTCCGCGCCGATCGTTGGCCTGCTTTTTTGCATTGGCAACGCCGCAAAATCGCCCCCGCGAAACCAACCCCCGCTAAAATAATCCCATGAGTCAACGCCGCGTCGTTATCACCGGTTTGGGCCTGGTCACCAGCCTCGGCCACGAAGTCGATTCCGTCTGGAGCCGCCTGCTGGCGGGCGACAGCGGCATCGTGCCCGTCAACCGCTTCGACACCTCTGCCTATCCGGTTCACTTCGGTGGCGAGATCAGCGACTGGGAAGGCCCGCCGCGGCTCGAAGGGCCCGTACGCAAGCAGAGCATCAAGAAACTCGACCGCTTCGCGCAGTTCGCGCTCAACGCGTCGATGGCCGCAGTCGAAGACGCCGGGCTGGATTTCGAGAAAGAGAACCGGTGGCGATGCGGCAGCATCATCGGCACGGGCATCGGCGGCATGGAAGAGTTCTGCAACGGCTACCGCAAGCTCATCGAGAAAGGCCCAGGGCGCGTGAGCCCCTTCATGGTGCCCAAGCTCATGTGCAACGCCGGATCGGGCAACGTCTCAATCCACTTCGGCATCCAAGGCCCCAACTACGCCGCGGCCAGCGCGTGTGCCAGCGCGGCCCACGCCATCGGCGACGCCGCCGAGTGCATCCGCAACAACGGCGCAGATGTGATGATCACCGGAGGCGCCGAAGCCGCCCTCAACGACCTGGGCATGGCGTGCTTTGTCGCACTCAAAGCCCTGAGCCGCCGCAACGACAACATCACCCAGGCCAGCCGCCCTTTCGACGCAGACCGCGACGGCTTTGTACTCAGCGAAGGCGCCGGCATCATCGTGCTCGAAGAATACGAGCACGCCAAAAAACGCGGTGCGCGGATCTACGGCGAGCTCATGGGCTACGGCCAAAGCGCCGACGGATCGCACATCACCGCCCCACGCGAAGACGGCGCCGGCGCCTCTTACGCCATGGAAGCCGCCCTGAAAGACGCGGGGCTCGAAGCCGACAAGATCAACTACATCAACGCCCACGGCACCTCCACGGGCCTAGGCGACCTGGCCGAAACCACCGCGGTCAAGAACACCTTCGGCGCCGACACCAAGGTGCCGGTAAGCAGCACCAAATCGATGACCGGCCACACCCTCGGGGCCAGCGGCGGCATCGAAGCGGTCATCTTGGCCAAAGCGATCGAAACCGGGCAGGTGCCCCCCACGATCAACCTCGAAACCCCCGGCGAAGGTTGCACCTTGGACTACGTGCCCAAAGTCGCCCGCGATCTGAAAGTCGACTACGCCATGAGCAACAGCTTCGGATTCGGCGGCCACAACGTGAGCCTGGTGGTCGGGCGGGTGTAAGCCTCTGCCGCCTAGCGGCCCTCCCAGGTGCCAGCCTCGGCGGCCGCCCCGCTACAATAAGGGTGACCTCTTTTTCTTGGTGAACCATGAACGCAATGCTCCACGAAATGTCGACGACCTTGGCACTGGGCCAATTGGGCTGGGCCCAAATGATCGTCCTGGGCCTGCTGGGCGTGCTGATCTTCGGCAAACGCCTGCCGGAAGTGGGTAAATCACTGGGCAAAGGCATCGTCGAATTCAAAAAAGGCCTGTCGGGCATCGACACCGAGCTGGACACCACCACCAAGCAACTCGACGACACCCCAGCTCCGCCGCCGGCCAACCCATCGCATGCCGCGGGGGCCAAGGCAGACAGCACCTCGGAATGATCCACCCCGGCTGGCCGACCGCGGATCAGTCGCTATACTCCTCGCCTTGCTGGACCGCCGGCAGCCCACCGAACCACGTTCGGGCGATTAGCTCAGTTGGCTAGAGCGCACGCTTCACACGCGTGAGGTCACAGGTTCGAGCCCTGTATCGCCCATTCCTGAGAAACACCGACGCCCTTGGCGTCGGTGTTTTTTTTAACGCTCACGTCGCAAACCCGTACTGAGCGATAAGTGATCCGAGAGCCATTTGAAATAAGCGATTGTGACGGCCAATGAGCCGCCGATCCGCTATCCTAAGATCGCCTCGGCGGCAGCCCGCCCGCCCTGCGACGACGCCCCCTTCGGCTCTTCGTAGGCCCGATCGAATCGCCCACCGGAAAACGACATGTCCACGCTCCGTCACGACCCCGCGGCCACTGCCGCCGCGCCAAGCGCCCCCGCTGCTTCCAAGCCCGCCCACTCGGACCACCCGTCCACAGTGGCCAAAGGCAAATTCAATCCGCGTGAGCTGGACTGGGTGGTCATCGTCGGGTTGATCTTCCTGCACGGCGCCGCCGCGTTCGCCTTCATCCCCAGCCTGTTCACTTGGTCGGGCCTGGTGCTCGCCTTTGTCTTCGCCTTCATCGCCACCTGCCTGGGCATGTGCGTGTGCTACCACCGCCTGCTCTCGCACCGCTCGTTCCGCACCCCCAAGTGGTTCGAGTACGTCTTGGTGTGGTGCGGCTGCCTCGCATGGCAAGGCGGCCCCGTGGGCTGGGTGGGCACCCACCGCCTGCACCACAAACACAGCGACGGCGACCACGACCCCCACACCCCCCAGCACGGCTTCACCTGGGCCCACATCACCTGGTTCATGCACAAGTATCACCACGGTGTGGAACGGCGTCAGGCCGCCACCGACCTGCTCAAAGACCGCGGCCTGCGTTTCCTGGACACCTACGCCTGGCTGCCGCTGGTCGTGCTCATCGCCGCCCTCTTCGGCGCCGGCTATGCCTGGGGCACCTGGGTCAGCGACATGAACGGCCTGCAAGTGGGCCTCAGCTGGGTCGTGTGGGCCGTAGCCCTGCGAACGGTCGTGTTCTTCCACATCACCTGGTTTGTAAACAGCGCGAGCCACACGTGGGGTTACCAAAACTACAAAGACAGCGGCGACCACAGCACCAACCTCTGGTGGCTGGCCCTGCCCAGCTTCGGCGAAGGCTGGCACAACAACCACCACGCCAACCCCCGCAGCGCAGCCCACGGCCTGCGCTGGTGGGAGTTCGACATCACCTACACCGTGATCAAGATGCTCAGCTGGGTGGGCTTGGCCAGCCGACTCAACGTGCCGCCCACCGAGCGGCGCCCGTGGAAGAAGACCGCCTAAAAACCGGCGTTGACCCGTTATAAATTGTCCCCGCCAGGGCAAAAATAAAGACGTGGGCAAGACTACGCGGCCATGACGTCGCGCAGCGGGTTTCAGCGCAGCCAAAAGTCAACAACTACTCGCCCCTCCCCCAAGGCTTGGCATAGCGTATGGCTGCAGCAGCCGCGCGATGTCGCCCCTCGTATCCCATGCCATGGCGCCTGCAGCTCCCCTCACATATCAGGAGCGGGCGCCTCTGAGCTGCCCAGCTTGCGAGGCCGACATGGAGGAGGAATCGTGCAAGCCCCCGTCCCAGTGAAAGCTCCTGCGACCCATCACCGCCGCCGCCGCGCGTGTGAAGCGAGGCCAGAGGCTTGAGGTGTTCAGCCGCAAAACCGTGGGCACGTTGTGCGTGAGCCTAAGGCACTTGGGCACACCCTATGAGCCCGCCCCCCCACGCCGATCCACGGCCTCAAACCGCGGGCCCAAGCCAGTCCACGCACCCGCGACAGCGCTACACCAACGCAGGCAAAAAAACGGCCCGCCGTAAAGGCGGGCCGACCAAAAAACCGATGCATTGCGCGGGAACCTGAAAATCAGGCGCTGCGACGACGGCCGCCCACCAGAGCCAAACCACCCATACCCAAGAGGGCGAGCGAGGCAGGCTCGGGGACAACAACGATGCCGACGTTGGCGACCGTGAATTCAAACGCGTTTCCTGCACCGAAAGGCGTCTGGATGCTGGCTTCGCCGATGGCCTCGTTGGGGGTGGCATCCGAGGTGTCACCGTTAAAGAAGAACGAATCCAGAGCGAACTCAACGGTCGTGAAGGTGGTTTCGTTAAAACTTGACGCCGGAATCGAATAGCTGAAAAATTCGTTGGACGCGCCTTCGCGGAAAGCCACGATCAGCGGGCTGTCGTTGGTCGCACCGAGCCGAGCGGTCACGAAGCCGGTGCCCGTGGAGCTAAGGCTAGGCGTGGCAAGCAAGGTGTCGTTGGTGCCCAAGCCGCCAAAGTTGTCACCACTGGCGGCAAGGGTGACCGAGAGGCCATCCGCCGAAGGGGTCGCGCCTGCGTCGAATGCGCCAAAGGTAAAGTCAGGGGCCACGCTGCCGGTGTAGTCCACGGCAGTCTGGGCGCTGACCTGGGCCGTCAGGGATAGAGCTGTAGCGGCGGCGGCGATCTTAAGAACGTTCATGGGTTTTCTCCAAAAGGAAGAGGTGAAAGTGCAGACCAAAAAAAACACAGGGAGACAAGAGTCGAAGTGTCGGTCTCAAAGAGCGTTTGAGAGAAAATCACGTGGCGTCGCAGCGTGATTGACTCGACTGAGCTGAAACCAGACCTTTGGTAACGATCTGCGAAACTGTTTCATAGAGCAAAAACAGAAGATAAAATGAAGAGTAGGCCATCCCCATACCAGCGTCAAGTGGTTTTGGTAATAAATCACGTCAAACACTGGGCCCTTCCCCCCAGCACCCATCAAAACATGTTATTCGAGAGAATTATTTGAGAAAAAAGCGACATTCGGAGCCAAAACCGTGCCCGGGCCCCGATTCGCCCCCCGATTCGCCCTTAGATCTCCCACCCTGCCAGTGTGTTTGGCCATAGGCCTGTGCCTAGGCTAGCGCTCGCACGCGAACAGATCCGCCAGCCCATCGCCCCGGCGCCGCCAAAGCAAAATCTAAGTTCAAATCCCGCGGCCCACCCGCGACTGCAGATCGCAATCTGCCCCCCACGCCCCAGCGAACCGGGGCACCATCTGCCCAGACCCGATGCTCCACATGAAGTGCCAGCAGGCATTTTGAAACGCGGAACACCTGCCCCAGGCTCAACACCCAACGCCTAAAGAACAACAGCCCGCCTCGAAGGGCGGGCTGTTGTTTCTATATGTTGCAATCTTCAGGGACGTCGATACAGAGGAACCAAGACTCCACATTCGGTATCCGCCCGTGGCGGACACCGCCGCCCTCTCACTCCGCGCCCATGGTCATCAAGAACTCGGCGTTGGTCGACTTTTTCATCAGCCGGCCTTTCAGAAGCTCCATGGCTTCGACCACGTTCATGTCTGCCAGCACCTTGCGCAGGCGGTAGACCAGCTTCAGCTCGTCGGCGCTCATCAGCAACTCTTCGCGGCGGGTGCCCGAAGCGGCGATGTCGATCGCGGGGTAGACCCGCTTCTCGACCAGCCGGCGGTCCAGGTGCAGCTCGCTGTTGCCTGTGCCTTTGAACTCTTCAAAGATGATGTCGTCGGCCTTGCTGCCCGTGTCGGTCAAGGCGGTGGCCAAGATCGTGAGGCTGCCGCCGTTTTCGATTGCCCGGGCCGAACCGAAGAACTTCTTGGGCCGTTGCAGGGCATTGCTGTCCAGGCCACCGGTCATCACGCGGCCGGTATGAGGCATCTCGGCGTTGTAGGCCCGAGCCATGCGTGTGATCGAGTCCATCAGGATGATCACGTCGTGGCCGTATTCGACCATGCGGCGCGACTTTTCGATGACCATTTCGCACACTTGCACGTGGCGGGTGGTGTTTTCGTCAAAGGTACTCGCGACCACCTCGACGCCCGGGGGCGTGTTGGCTTTGAAGTCGGTGACTTCTTCGGGCCGCTCGTCGATCAGCAGCACCAGCACCTTGCACAAGGGGTAGTTCTGGATCAGGCTCTTGGCCATTTTCTGAAGCAGCACTGTTTTACCGGTGCGCGGCGGCGCGACGATCAGGCCGCGCTGGCCCTTGCCCACCGGCGAGACCAGGTCGACGATGCGCATCTCAAAATTGCTGTCGTCGCCGGGGGTTTCAAGCACAAAGCGCTCGAAGGGGTGCAGTGGCGTGAGGTCGTCAAAATCTTGCAGATCGTTGAGTTTACCCGGGGTGTCGTCGTTGATCGCGTCGACCCGCAGCAAGGCGAAGTAACGCTCGCTTTCTTTGGGTGGGCGGATGGTACCGGCCACCACGTGGCCCACTTTCAGGCCAAAGCGGCGGATCTGACTGGGCGACACGTAGATGTCGTCCGGGCAGGCCAGGTAGCTCTGTTCGGGGCTGCGGAGGAAGCCAAACCCGTCGGGCAGGATTTCCAACACGCCCTCGCCGTACATCAAGCCCTTGCTACTGAAGTGCTTCTCCAGGATGCGGAAGATGAGCTTGGGCGTGGTGAGGCCGGTGATCCGCTTTTCGTCAAGCCCTTCGGCTTCCGCCAGATCCAGCAGTTGCTGGTCGGTCATGTCGCGCAGCTCACGCACGTTCATGTCCTCGCCCTTGGCGTCGTCGTAGTGCTCTTGGGTTTCGGCTTCCAGCTCTTGGTCTGAAATGGGCGTGGGCGCCCCTTCTGCAGCGCTCTTGGACGCAGAGGGCTTTTTCTTCTTACGAGGCGAATTTTTCTTGGCGGAATCGGACTTGGCGGGAGGCATGGTGGGGTACTCCAAGGGCTGGCCGCGACGCGTCGGGATCAGGGGATCCGGGGGAAACCGGCGCGCGGCTCGTTGATGTGGCCCCACCGGCTGGGCCAGCGGGGTGTGGGGGCAGGCGGGATAATGCGGGGACCGAAAACTGGGGGGGGGGGGGGGGGG
>JALZVY010000104.1 GCA_023300125.1 Phycisphaera sp. | reverse complement strand
TGGGTGGCCGCGGGCTGGGGCGAGCCGTGGGTGGCTGGGGCCGAGGCCGGGGCCTGGGCTTGCGCGGGGATGGATGAGGGCTTGGTGGCGGCCGCGGGGGGGTTGTCCAGCAACCACGTGGCCAGCGCGTCGAAGTCTTGCATGCCTCGGCTGGCGCTGTCGTATTCGGTGATGGGCTGGCCGAAGCTGGCGGCTTCTTTCAGTTTGCTATTGAAGTTGATGACGATCGGTAGCACGCGGGATCCGAAGTGCTTTTTGAGCTCTCCCAGGATTTCGCGGGCCAGGCGGGTGCGAACGTCGTACATGGTGGGCAGTACGCTGAAGCGCACGTCATGTCCGACGCGGCGGGCCATCATTTCAATGGTCTGCTCTTGCCGCACGCTGCCCTGCATGGCGAAATAGCCGGTTTCGACGGGGATCATCACCTCGTCGGCGGCCCGCAGGGCGTTGAAGGTCAGCAGGCCAATGCCCGGAGGGCAGTCGACGATGCAGAAGTCGTAGTCGTCGCGCACGGTGTGCAGCACCTGGGCCAGCCGGCGGTCTTTGTCCGGGGCGGTGGCCAGTTGCTGTTCGATGCCCGCCAGGGCCATCGACGAGGGCACCAGGTCCAGCCCGCGGCTGATCTGCCAGGTGACGTCGGCCACGCGGAGCCCGCCGCCCGGGCCGTGGCGCAGCAGATCGGCGGTGGAGCGCTGGATCTGGTTGTCGGGCACGGCCAGTCCCAGCGCGCAGTGGCTCTGGGGGTCCATGTCCAGCAGCAGTGTGCGCTGGCCCCGAAGGGCCATGACCGCGGCGAGGTTGATGGAGGTTGTGGTTTTCCCACAGCCGCCTTTTTGATTGATGATGGCGATCGTGCGCACGTGCCGGCCTTCCGTCCTTGGAGGGAGTGGCGGGGATTCCGGGCCAAAGCGGCCGGAACCCGTCGAGGGGGTTCGTTGATTTTGAGACTTGGGGATTATCGGGGGCTGCCGGCAGATCCCATGAATACGCTTTCCCAGTTTGCCAAACCGGCCGCTGGCGGCGATCGCAGCGGCGCCGGGTTCGGGGGTTGAACCTCGCTCAACAGGTAGACTGGGTGCCATGGCAACCGCTTTGATTGAAACCCATGACGCGCCGACCCAAGCGCCGCCCGGCGCGGTGCCGCCGACGCTGTGGCTGGCCAGCCGCTCGCCGCGGCGGGCCCAGCTGCTGGAGGCCGCGGGTTTCGCGTTCACCGCGTTTGCCCCGCCTTATGCCGACCCGGCCGACCCCAACTGTGTGGTGAACGCGCCCGCGGGGGCTTTGCGGGCCCAGTGGCTGGCCGAGCGCAAGGCCGCGAGCGTGAGCCCAGACGACCTGCCGGCCCCCCGCGGGGGCAGTGGGGTGCTGGTGACCGCTGACACGTTGGTGGTGGACGCCCAGGGGGCATTGATCGGCACGCCCGAGTCGGCCGAGCAGGCGGTGCAGACGCTGCGGCGGCTGCGCAACGCCACGCACACCATCGCCACGGGGGTGTGTGTGGGCAGTGTGGGCGATGCGGCGACGTCGTTTTTGATCACCGTAGAGGTGACGCTTGGCCCCTTGGACGACGCGCTGCTGGAGGCCTACGGGGTCAGCGCGGGCTGGCGGGGCAAGGCGGGGGGCTACAACTTAGACGAGCGGCAACGCGCCGGCTGGCCGATTGGGGTCGATGGTGACCGGGACGCGGTGATGGGGCTTCCCGTGGCGGCGTTGGTGCCGCGGCTGGCGGCGCTGGGCGTGTTTCCACGGCCGACCTCAGAGGCAGATGCTTTGAAGCGGAAGGACAGCCCCACGGATGGCTAAGAAAAGCCGCTTGCAAATCAGTCAGTCCCGCATTTTGCGGATCATGTCCGGTGAAGACCGGGATTGGTCCGCGCGGGGGATTCGCGCGGTGGCCAACGCGGGCGTGCCGCCGTACCGCACGGCGGTGGCGGCGCGGAACCTGATGTACACCACGCGGCTGCGCGGGGCCAAAGCCCTGGGGCTGCCCACGATCAGCGTGGGCAACCTCACTGCCGGGGGCACAGGCAAGACGCCGATGGTGATCGAGCTGGCCGATCGGTTGCGGGCGATGGGCCACCGCCCGGCGGTGTTGCTGCGCGGTTACGAACCCGGGGGGCTGGAAAGCAAGCAGGGCAGCGACGAGGCGGCGGTGCTGCGCGGGGCGTTGGGCGACGACGTGCCGGTGCGCCCCAATGCCAACCGTGTGGCGGCGGCCAAGGCGGTGCTGGACGAGCGGCCAGACCTCACGGTGTTTTTGCTAGATGACGGCTTTCAACACCGCCGCGCCGCGCGGGACCTGGACCTGGTGCTGGTGGACGCCTCGCGGCCCTTTGGCCACGGGCGGCTGCTGCCGCGGGGCCTGCTGCGCGAGCCGCTGAGGGCGCTGCGCCGGGCCGACGCGGTGGTGGTCACCCGGGCCGACCGCGTGTCGGAATCGCAGCTGGAAGACCTCACCCGCCGGCTGACCAAGCTGCAGGGTAAGCCGCCGGTGGCCGCGTGCCGGCACCGCTGGTCGTGCCTGCGTGTGGGCTACAAAAACCAGCCGCTGGACAAGCTGGCGGACCACCGCGTGCTTGGGGCCTCGGGGTTGGGCAACCCCGCGGATTTCGAGGCCACCCTGCGGGACATCGCCGGGGATGTGGCGGGGTGCCTGGTCTTCGACGACCACCACCCCTACACCCGCTCGGACGTGCGCGGCGTCATGAACACTGCGCTGGAGCGTGGCGCCCAAGTGGTGGTGACCACCGAGAAGGACTGGGTGAAATGGCGGCGCCTGGCTGGCGGGGTGAAGCTGCCGCTGCCGGTGTATCGGCCGCGGGTGCAGTTGGCGTTTTTGGATGGCGCGAGTGATGGCGAAGACGCGTTCGACGCGCTTCTGCGCAAAACAATCCCGCCGCCTGTGGGGCAAGGCGGTGCCGCGTGAGCGCTGACGTAAACGAACTGATCGAGTTGTTGGATGGCTGGCGTGCGTGCCGGTTGCTGGTGGCAGGCGACTTCATGCTCGACCGCTATGCCTATGGCAACGCCGAGCGGATGAGCCCCGACGCGCCCGTGCCGGTGTTGACCGTAGAGCGGACCGACTCGGTGCCCGGGGGCGCGGGCAACGTGTGCCGTGATTTGGCGGCGCTGGGCTGCGAGGTGGTGGCCTTGGGGCTGGTGGGCGACGACGAGCCGGGGCAAACGCTGGTGCAAGGCCTGCGTGACGAGGGCGTGGACACCGCGGGGCTGCGGGTGACACCGGGCCGGCCCACCACGGTCAAGCACAGCCTGATCGGCTTGGCCCAGCACCGCCACCCCCAGAAGATGTTCCGCCTGGACACCGAAGACGGCCGGCCGATCGGCGGCGATGCGGCGCGTGACCTGCTGGCCACGGCCGAGGGCTTGCTTGAAGGCGTCGAGGTGCTGGCCATCGAAGACTATGGCAAGGGCGTGCTGACCACCGAGGTGTGTGCCGCGTTGATTGCCGCGGCGCAGCAGCGCGGCGTGCCGGTGTTTGTCGACCCCGCGGCACGCGACAACTACGACAAATACCGCGGGGCCAGCTGCATCACCCCCAACCGCACCGAGGCCCGCCGGGTCACGGGCCTGACCGACCCCGCGGCCATGGCCCGGCGGCTGCAAGAGACCTTGGACATCGCTCACGTGGTGGTGACGCTGGACAAAGAAGGTGCGCTGCTGCTTGACGCCGCGGGTCAAGTGACCGCGGTGCCCACCGTGGCCCGGCAGGTGTACGACGTGACGGGCGCCGGCGACGTGGTGCTGGCGATGTTGGCCGCCGCGCGGGCCAACGGCGCGAGCTGGCCCCAGGCGGTGGCGCTGGCCAACACCGCCGCGGGCCTGGAGGTCGAGCGGGCGGGTGTGGTGCCCATCCGCCGCGACGAGGTGTTGTTGTCGTTGCTGCAGTCCCACCACAGGAACTTGGGCAAGGTGCGCACGCTCGACAACCTGCTGGTGGAGTTGAGCGCCCACCGCGCCGCGGGCAAGTCGGTGGTGTTTACCAACGGCTGCTTTGATGTGCTGCACGCCGGGCACGTGTCGTATCTGCGGCAGGCCCGGGCCTGCGGCGACCTGCTGGTGGTGGGTTTGAACGCTGACGCCTCGGTGGCGCGTTTGAAAGGCCCCGCGCGGCCGGTGAACCCGCTGGAAGACCGGCTGCTGGTGCTGTCAGAGCTTGAGAGCGTGGACTATGTGGTGGTGTTTGAAGAAGACACGCCGCGGGGGGTGATCGAAGCGATCAAGCCCGCGGTGCTGGCCAAGGGGGCCGACTACGCACGCGACGAGGTGGTGGGCGGCGACTTTGTGGAAGCCCACGGCGGCGAAGTGCGGCTGATCCCGTTGGTGGCCGGGCGTTCAAGCACGCGCACGCTTGAGCAATTGGCCGCGCCGCGCGACTGACACGGCAACGTTTTCATGTCGAAGCTTGGCGTGCCCAAGATTTCTTGGCCAGCACACGGCAAAGCGCAACGCGGTTCTTCAACCGGAAGCCAAAGACCGTAGCGCGTGGCCTTCTCACGGCCTCGCGGGCAAGGCGCCGTTTTGTTCGGCTGCCGCGGCGTGGTCTGGCCAGCGGGTCATCAGTTTGTGGGTCATCAAATCGGCGGCGGCGTGGTCGCCCGCCTGGCGGAACCAGTGGGCGCCTTGGGCCAGCAGGTCGGGGTTGTTCGGGTCGCGGTGTGCGGCTATTTCGTACTGCAGCGCCGCCACCACCGGCTGGCCGCGGGCGCTCAGGTACGTCGCCAACTCGGCCAGCACCGCGGGGTCAAAGCGGTCGTCTTCGGGCAGGTTTTCGATAATCGTGCAGGCCTGGTCGGTGTCGCCGCGCTGGTGGTAATGCCGCGCCAGCTTGCGGGCGTAGACCGTGCGGACCGCGTGGGTCTGTGGTTTTTCGTCGCGTGGCAGCTTGCCCAGGGCCGTTTCGCCGTGCTCGATCGCGTCGCGTAGCAACCGGGCCTGCTGCGTGGGGTCGTCGGTGGCGCGGGCCTGGGCGGCGTACACGTCGCCCAGGCCCGCGTCGGCGGCGTGGGCCATCAGGCGCAGGGTCAGGGCGTGGGTGAATTCGGTTTGGGCCTCGTTCAGCCGCTGGGTTTTCAGAAAGACGTCGCCCAGGCGGATTCGGAAGCGGGCGTCGTCGGGGTCCAGTTCAATCGCGCGGCGGAAGTGGTCTTCGGCCGCGGCGGGTTGGCCGATCAACGACGCGGCGGTACCCGCGAGGTTTTGCAGTTCCGCGTCGGCGGGTTCCAGCTCCAACGCGCGGCTGAATGCGGCGTAGGCGGCCTGGGTTTCGCCCATTTGGGTCTGGATCTGGCCGTACAGCTGGTGGGCGCTGCGCAGGTCGGGGAACTGGGCGGCGATGCGCTGGGCCGCGGCCAGCATGGGCGCGACATCACGCTCGTTCTCAACCGCGGCGCTGAAGCGTCCGCCCAGCTCGATCAACTGCTCTTGAGCCTGGGCACGGGTGAGCACCGGGCCGGCGGGCTGGGCGCTGCGCCACAGCCCCCAACCCACGGCGGCGAAGGCGAGAAGGGCGGCCAAGATCCAGGGGAGGGGGGTTTTCAGCAGGGCACCAGTTGAAGGGGGCGGTAGAACGGGTGAATCATAAGAGCAGGGCGTTTGCAGGACGCCAAGTCTGGGTGCGGGGTTGGGTGCGGGGTTGGACGCGGGCTTGGGCACGGGATTGGGTTTGGGTTCTTGGCATCGCGGCGGCTCTCTGCTGCGGGGCGCTATACTCGCTCACCCATGCTGCAGCTCTCCCGCACCGTTCGATTCTGCCTTAGCCCCGACCCGGGCGACGCGGAGGTGCCACGCCACAACACCTTTGCCGCCTGGCCGCCGATGAGCGGGCTGGGCCGCTACTACGAGCTGCGGGTGGTCTGCACAGGCGAAGCCGACCCGCAGACGGGCTACTTCATCAACATCAAGCACATCGACACGGCCGTGCGCGAGCACGTGCTGCCGGTGCTGCGGGCGGCGGTGGCCGACGAAGCCGCCGCCGCGCGGGCCCCCGTGGCCGGGCTGCTGGCCACGGCGCTCGATGCCTTGCAGCCGGCGCTGGGTCACAGCGTGGATCAGATCGAGCTGCGGCTGTGCCCCACGCTTACTTACACCTCTCGGCGCGACACCATGCAACAGGTTTTCATTAAACAGCAGTACGAATTTTCGGCCGCCCACCGCCTGCACGTGCCGGCATTGACCGACGCAGAAAACCGCGCCACCTTTGGCAAGTGCAACAACCCCGCGGGCCACGGGCACAACTACCGCGTGGAGGTCGTGGCCGCCTGCC
>JALZVY010000103.1 GCA_023300125.1 Phycisphaera sp. | reverse complement strand
CCAGAGGGTGGTTCGAGGCAGCGGTGGGAAGTGCTTCCCGCGTTGCCGTGCGAAAGATGGCGCGTCGCGACGGGTTCGCCACCGCCGAAGATCGAAAAATGCGCTCTTAACACGCCGCAGGCCGTCTGTAACGTCCGCGCACGGCAATAACGCCGCGTGATCGATTTCACTTAAAAAAACAACACTTGAGACTTGCAGAACACAAGTCCAAATCCCCTGGCCCACGTGTTTGCATCCACCCCGCCGCCGCTCAGCCCAACACACCCACGCCGGGGCCCAACAGCATGCGATACACCTGATTCAGAAACTGCGCCAAAAAGAAATTGGCCACGATGATCGCGATGAATCCGTACACAAACGCCTCGGTCGCGGCTTTGCCCACGCCCGCAGCACCTTTCTCGCAGTGGAACCCCTTGAAACACGCGATCAACCCCACCAGCAGGCCAAAGACCACCGCCTTCACCAGCCCGGTGATCACGTCCCAACTGGTCACCAGCTGAGCGCTAAACCCCCAGTAGTCGGCCCGGTCCACCCCGTGCAAAATCGCGACCACCAGGTAACCGCCAAAGATCCCCAGCACGTCACTGAAAACCGTCAACACCGGCAGCATGATCACGCACGCGGCCACGCGCGGCACCACCAGGTGCTGGATCGGGTCGGTGCCCATCACCCGCAGCGCGTCCAGTTGCTCGGTCACCCGCATCGTGCCCACCTCCGCCGAGACCGAGCCCCCCACCCGCCCGGCGATCATCACCGCCGCCAACACCGGTCCGATCTGCTTCACCACCGACAAGGCGATGACCCCCCCCAGCCGCGACTCCTGCCCGATGGCCTCGAACTGGGCAAAGGTTTCGATGCCGATCACCGCCCCGACAAACAAACCCACCAGCATCACCACCGGGATGCTGCGGACCCCCACCGCAAACAGCTGGGGCAGCAGCAAACGCATACGGCCGTATCCGCTTGAGCCGCGGACCAACCACACGCCCACCGACGCGCAAAAACGCGAAAACGCACCGAAACCCTCGACCTTGTCGAGAAGCGATCGGCCTAAGCCTTCGGTGGGTGCGGCAAACATGAAAGGGAAAGGGCATCAACAGCCAGGCACGGCCGTCTGCGGAGAAAAGGGTGACCGACGGGATTCGAACCCGCGACCCCCGGGATCACAACCCGGTGCTCTAACCAACTGAGCTACGATCACCAACATCCCATGGCACGAGCCATCGGACCGGGAAGAATAGTCAGGGCTTGCACAGCGGTCAACCGGGAGGGTCTCAGTAGCGGCCGCCTGTGCAGACAACGTGGGCAGCAGCCATTCGGTACAATCCCGGGTTGATCCTTACGCCCTTCTGAGGCCCGCCATGAACGTGTTTCGCATTCAACGTCCCGCAGTCCTGCTCGGTCTTATCGGCCTGACCATCTTGTCCACAGGCCTTGCCGGCTGCCGCGGCACCGGCAGCCCCTTCCCCGTGCTGGCCTACTCCGACGACGGCGACCTGCTGCCCCGCCCCTCGTCTGCGGGCCTGGTGGTCGACCCCAACTCACCGATCGAAGACGTTCCCAAGCCCGTGGGCTTCGTGGGCGTGCCCAGCCGCAGCACCAGCCGCGTCGACGGCAACCACCGCGTGGTGTTGCACGTCTACCAAGGCCGTGCCAACCGCCTGGACGCCGCGGCTTTCTTCCGCCGCAACCTCGACGACTTCGGATGGGGCATCGACGGCTTCGACACCGGCGACCTCAACGCCACGGTGCAAACCTACGCCAAGGGCAACGAAAGCCTGCGTATCACCATCACCGGTGACGGAAGCAAGGTCACGCTCAACGTGGCGATCGACGGCCGCAGCAGCATCTCGGCCCCGGCCCCGCGGCCCGCTCCTGTGCTGCCTGAGTAAACCCCGAACCGATTGGCACGCGCCGCCCTCTCGCCCGCAACCTCCTGCCCACCCTGACGTATGACCCCCGAACCCCCTGAACCACGTGCTCCCGCGTCCCCCGACAGCGCCGACAACACCCTGACGCGTGCCCAGCGCCGCGCCGGCGTCGAAGCCGAGCCTTTGGACCCCAACGACCCCCACGCCCCGGCCCCAGGTGAAATCACCGAGTTCATCGACGATGCCAAGCGTTTCTGGGCTGCCAACGGCTCGTGGATCGCTTGGACCCTGATCATCTTCGCCGCAGTCTTTGGCGGCTACCGCTTCATGCAAAACCGCGCATCCACCGCCGTCGAAGAGGCATGGAGCGACTACTACGGCGTGAACACCCAAAGCCTGGTGGACCTGGTCGTCGAGGCACACCCCGGCGCGGTCCAAACCCTGGCCCAGCTGCGCGGCGGCGACTTGGCCTTGGCCGAGCACCAAAAACTCACCGCCCCCCAAGCCGGCACCGAGCTACTGAAGCAAGCCCAGTCGCGCTACGAAGCCGCCTTGGACTCGGCCACGCACGACATTTACCGGCTCAACGCCCTGGAAGGCCTGGGCGTCGTGGCCGAATCGCGCCGCGATACCGCCGCGGCCCGCGGCCACTACGAGGCTCTCAAGCAGGCCGCGGGCGACCGCTTCCCCGCCTGGTCCGCCCGCACCGACCGCCGGCTGGCCATGCTCGACGACCTGCCCGCCGTGGTGCGTTTTGCTCCGGCTCCGGCACCCGTAACACCGGATGCCGCGCTCGACCTCACCCCGGATGCCGCCCCGGACGAAGCCAACGACACGTCATCTCCCGTTGCCCCCCCCGCCGGCGAGACGGAAGCCTCACCCGCCGGCGAGTAACCGCGCCGCGTCCCCACCGCGCCCGCGGACCCTGCCATGTCCGCCGACGACCACGAAAATCCATTTGATCTAGAGGCCCTGGACGCCGACGACCCCGCGCTCGACGTCGAGACGGACGAGGTCGTCGACGACCCCTCGCGTTTCGACGCCACCACCCTCGAAGAGCTCCGCGCCGTGGGCGCCGAGCCACGCGAGTGGCGGCTCTCTAACAACTCGTCCCAGAGGCTCGATAAATACCTGCAAAACCGGCTCAAGGGCATCAGCCGCAACCAGGTTGAAAAGCTCATCAAGATCCATGCGGTCACCGTCAACGGACGGCCCGCCAAGAAGTCTGCCGCCCTGCGTGAAGGCGACGTGGTCACCGTGCTCGTGCCCCCGCGGCCCGCGGTGGACATCGTGGGAGAAGACATCCCCCTGCACATCCTGTTCGAAGACGAACACATGCTGGTGGTCAACAAGGCCGCGGGCATCATCGTGCACCCGGCACGCAAGTACCGCTCGGGCACCATGGTCAACGCGCTGGTCTACCACCTGGCCAAAAAAGGCGAAGACAGCGCGCTCTCGGGCGCCGGCACCGACAACCAGCGCCCCGGCGTCGTCCACCGCCTGGACATGAACACCACCGGGGTGATCGTCTTCGCCAAGCAAGAAACCACCCACGGCCTGCTCAGCAAGCAGTTCGAGTTTCGCACCAACCTCAAGTGTTACCTGGCCCTGGTGCACGGCTGCCCCGACCCACCCCAGGGCGTCATCGACCAGCCCCTGGGCAAGCACCCCACCATCCGCGAAGCGCACGCCGTGCGCCACGACGAAACCGGGCGGGAAAGCCAGACGATCTACCGCGTGCGTCGGCGTTACCAGGGCTTCAGCCTGGTCGAGCTCGAACTCAAAAGCGGGCGCACCCACCAGATCCGCGTGCACCTTTCACACCTGGGTTACCCCATCGTGGGCGACCAGCTCTATGGCGGCGAAACCGTGGGCGACGACGAGCGGGCCGACCCGCCCATGGCCGCGGGCTCGCGGCCGCTGCTCAACTTCGCCCGCACCAAAGCCGAGGGCCAGAAAATCGAAACCCACGCCAAGGCCCGGCTGGCCAGCGGCGAGTTGGTCATGGGCGTGCCCGCATTGCACGCCGCACTCTTGCGGCTGAAGCACCCCATCACCGAAGAGCCCACGACCTTCACCGCCCCGCTCCACGAGCCCATGCTCGGCACCATCGCCGCGCTGGAAGCCATGGGCACCGTGGGACCGGCCCTGCCCCGCAAGGGCACCCACGTCGACCTAGCCGCCGCCTTGCCAGGCATCACCCTCGCGGCGCACGATGCCCCCCCACCCTCGGGCGGCCCCGCACCCACCACGCCCCCCCGGGGCTGGTGAATCAGGTGCCGGTGAACCCAAGGTGCCCAAGCCGCCCTTTGGCGTCTACACTACGTTTTTAATCCGGCAATCCGCGTAATATCACCGCCGCCCCCGAGACCGATCGCACCCGCTTTCCTATCCTTTCCCAGGCCCACCATGAAGCAGTACAACCACCGCTGGACCCGTTACCCCTTCACCGTCTTGCTCGCGATCGCCGGTTGCTTGCCCATACAAAGCGCCAACGCCAAAGATTTCCACGTCAGTCCCACGGGTAACAATCGAAACAGCGGCGCTCCCGACGCCCCATTCGCCACCATCGATCACGCGAAACAGCAAGTACGCGACTTCAAGAAGTCCAACCCGGGCGAAGCGGTCACCGTCTACCTCCGCGGCGGCAAGTACTACTTAACCCAACCCGTCGTGTTCACCCCCGCCGACAGCGGTACGGCCCTAGCACCCATCACTTACAAAGCCGCAGAAGGCGAAGTGCCACAGATCTTAGGCGGCGTCAAGCTTCCGGATTTGAAGTGGACAAAACACCGCGGGGGGATCTACAAAACCAAGGTACCCAGGGGGCTGGTGTTCGAAACCCTGTTTGTGAACAGCAAGCAGCAGACACTCGCCCGCTACCCGAACTACACCGAAGACGCCCCTGCGTTCAACGGCGTAGCCGCTGACTGCCTCTCCCCCAAGAAAATAGCCAGCTGGAAAGACCCCACCTACGGGTACTTCCACGCCATGCACAACGCGCGTTGGGGCGGGGTGCACTACCAGATCACCGGCAAAAAGAACAACCGCGAGGTCACCCTTAAAGGCGGCACGCAAAATAACCGCGGAAGCAGCCAACACGCCGAGTATCGCTTTGTCGAGAACATCTTCGAAGAGCTCGACACCGTCAACGAGTGGTACCTCAATCGCAAAACCTCCGAACTGTTTTTTTACCCCGAGAAGGCCACCGACCTCAACGAGGCGGAGATCGAAGTCGCCGCACTCGAGCAGTTGTTCGTTTTCAAGGGCACCGTTCGTCGCCCGGTCCAGTTCATCTCTCTCGAAGGGCTGACCCTCAAGCGCACCATCCGCACCTTTATGAAGACCGCCGACCGCCTGCTACGCAGCGACTGGACGATTTATCGCGGCGGCGTGGTCCACCTCGAAGGCACCGAAAACTGCGTCGTCCGTGACTGCGAGCTGAGTGACCTGGGTGGCAACGCCATCTTCTTCAACGACTACAACAAAAACAGCTCGGTGCAGGGCTGCCATATCTTCAACGTGGGTGGTAGCGGGATCTGCTTTGTGGGCAACATCAATACGGTCTGGGAAGAAAACTACAACATCAACAAAGGCCCCGACCTCGGCAAGATGAACTTCACCCGGGGCCCAAAAACCAACCAATACCCCCAGCACTGCCAGGTGGATAACAACCTGATCTACAACATCGGGACCGTTGAAAAACAGACCGCCGGCGTTCAGATCAGCATGTCGACCTATATCACGGTCAGCCGGAACAGCATCTACGACGTGCCCCGCGCCGGGATCAACATCAGCGAAGGCAAATGGGGCGGGCACATTCTGGAATACAACGACGTGTTCCTCACGGTGCAAGAAACCCACGACCACGGCGCGTTTAACAGCTGGGGGCGCGACCGCTACTACACCAAGGATCGCGGGCTCGCCGGAGAGCGCGTGGAAAAGCACGGCTACGACTTGGTGCGGCTGGATATGCTCGAAAAAATCGTGATCCGCAATAACCGCTGGCGGTGCGACCACGGATGGGACATCGACCTGGATGACGGGTCGGCCTGGTACGAGGTCTACAACAATGTGTGCCTGAGCGGCGGCATCAAGCTGCGCGACGGCATGCTGCGGACGGTGTACAACAACGTCACCCTCAACGACTCACTGAGCCTGCACGTCTGGCTGAAGAACAGCGGCGACGTGGTGCACAGCAACATCGTGACCGAAGGCTACCGCACGGTCGGCATGCGGCACTGGGGCGACAGTATTGACAAGAACCTGTTTTTCTTACAAGAATCGCTCAAGAAGGCTCAGCGTAAACGCGTCAGCGATAAAAACAGTGTGTACGGAGATCCGGGCTTTGCCGACCCCGCCAACGGGGACTACACGGTGACCAATGAGAAACTGGCCAAGGCCATCGGCTGGGTCAACTTCCCGATGGACCAGTTCGGGGTGCAGAAGCCTTCGCTCAAGGCCATCGCCCTCACCCCCGAGTTCCCGAAGATCGAACTGACTGCCGACACCGTTTCCACCGCCGTCAACTACAAAGGCGGCCTAATCAAAAACATCGAGAACGATGGCGAAAAATCCGCCGCGGGCCTGCCGGACTACAAGGGTGCCAAGATCATCAAGCAGCCGACCCAAGGCATCTTTTCGATTGTAAAACTGCAATCCGACGACGTCATTCTTGCTTTGGATGACGAGAAGATTGACAACATCGAAGATTTCACCAAGCGGTTGGACAGCAACAAAGCGTACCGCACCATGACCGTTTGGCGTTACCAGCTTCCGGTGGTCCTCGACCTGCCCGACCCCAACGATGCGAGCATCCCACTGCTGCTAGACAAAAGTGGCTGGACCGTGGTGTCTGCGAGTAGCGACGCCCCCTCGAAGTACCGGGCGAAGTACGCGATCGACAGCAACCCCGAAAGCTTCTGGCACACCGAATACAACCCTTCGGAACTGCCTTATCCCCACGAACTGGTGGTGGACATGGGCCAGACCTCATTGCTGCACTCATTTGAATTCCTGCCCCGCCAGGGAAGGAACGATCCGCGCATCAAGAAGTACCAGCTCTATACCTCCGTGGATGGCAAGACCTGGGGCGATCCGCTGCTTGAAAGCACCCTCCCCAACTCCGAAGAGCTGCAATCAATCCCCGTCGAACCCGTCGAAGCCCGCTACTTCAAACTGGTCGGGGTTTCAGGCCACACACGCAAAGCCGCCGCGGCCGCCGAAGTAGGTTTTTACGGTGCTGCGGTTTCCGAGCCCCAGTAAGGCTCCACTCCGACCCATCTAGACGCAACGGCCTAGCCGTCGCAAGGTCACTTCGGGCCCCCACGTCCCCACGGCGTGGGGGCCCGCTTTTGTACGCGGCTGTTTTTACGCCTCTGGACTGATCCAGGGTACGTCCGCCACGTCCGCCTCGGCGTTGGCTTGGCGGGCCATAGCAAAGAGCAGGTCGCTGAGTCGGTTGAGGTAAACCACCACCGCCTCGCCCAACGGCTCGGCGTGGGCCAGGGCCACGCACAGCCGCTCGGCCCGGCGGCACACGCAGCGGGCCACATGCAGCCGCGAGGCCAACTCGGTGCCCCCGGGCAGCACAAAATGCGTCATCGCAGGTGCCGCACCCGAGGCGTGATCGATCCATGCTTCCAACTCTGCCACGTGGTCGTCGCCGACCCGCGGCACGCTGCGGGCCTTGCGTTTGGGCTCCGCCCCCTGCTCTGTGTCGTCCTCGGGCGTGGCCAAGTCCGCCCCGATCTCAAACAGGCGGCTCTGAATCGACGCCAGGGGCTCTAGCACGCTCGCAGGCCCCGGCGAGCAGCGCACCAAGCCAATCAGGCTGTTCAACTCGTCCACCGTGCCGTAGGCCTCCACACGCAGGCTGTCCTTGCTCACCCGCCGCCCCCCGTAGAGGTCGGTCAGTCCGTTGTCGCCGCGTCGGGTGTAGAGCTTCATGGCCCGACTATAAGACCCAAGACACCCGCCCGCGGACGAGCCCCTCAATACGGGCTCGCCTGCGTCGCCAGCGGCGCCTACCATGCTTGGCTTGCCCGACACCCGCTGTCGTGGCCGATTACCCCCCCCGCCGAGCCCGACCATGTCCGACGCCCCGCCCCCCCAAGCCAGCAGCCCCGAAGCCATGCCCGACGTGCAAGGCAAGTCCGACTCCCGCAACGTGGCGATCAACAAGGTCGGGGTCAAAGACATCCGCTACCCCATCACCCTGCACTGCCCCACCACCGGTGGCTCGCAGCACACCGTGGCCCAGGTCAACATGTATGTGTCGCTGCCCCACCACCAAAAGGGCACGCACATGTCGCGTTTTCTTCAGGTGCTCAACGACCACCACACGTCGCTAAGCCCCAAAGACATCATGTCGGTGTGCCGCGAGATGAAAGAGGTGCTCAACGCCGCGGACGCACACCTTGAGCTGGGCTTCCCCTATTTCATCGATAAAGAAGCGCCCGTCACCAAGAAAAAAGGCAAGCTGGACATCGAAGTCACCTTCGAGGCCACCGCCAACGGTGAAGACGATTTCGTAATGGGCATCAAAGTTCCCGCCACCAGCCTGTGCCCGTGCTCGAAAGAGATTTCGGCCTACGGCGCCCACAACCAGCGCTGCATCATGGAAGCCAAGGTGCGCTTCGTCGCGGGCCAGACGATGTGGATCGAAGAACTCTTCGCCCTGGTCGAGAAATGCGCCAGCACCCAAGTCTTCGCGGTGCTCAAGCGGCCCGACGAAAAGTTTGTGACCGAAGACGCCTATGACAACCCCAAGTTCGTCGAAGACATCGTGCGCGACCTGGCTGTGGCCCTGGACGGCGAAGAGCGGATCAGCTGGTACCAAGTCAGCAGCGACAACTTTGAGAGCATCCACAACCACAATGCATATGCCGTGGTCGTGCGGGACAAGCGCAGCGCCGCAACATCCGAGTAACCGGCACCCCCGGGTCGGTCGCGAAAAGCAGTCGATAATCCGTAAAAAACGCCGCTCCGCAGATGCGGGGCGGCGTTGTTCGTTGCGGCGACATCCGGCGTGCCGGGCTGTGTTTAGCCGCGGCGGCGGCGGCCACTCAGCAGCGCCAGCCCCGCCAGCCCCGCGCCGATGGCCGAGGGCGTGGGCACAGCAGTGGCCGAGAAGGTGTCGATGGCCAAGACATAAGGCGCGTTGGCGTTGGGGCCGGGCAGGTCAAAGGTGATCTCGCCGATCAGCCCGCCCAAGTCGACCGAGTTAAAGCTGAACTGCTGGTCCGCGATCGCCCCGCTGTCGATCACGAAGTCTTCCAGCAGCAGGTCGCCGCCAATATCGAAAATGTCCAACGTGGCCGCCGGCCCGTTGGCGCGGTTGGTGGCGAAGAACGAGACCTCGGTCACCCCGGTGTTGAACGAGATCGAACCGGTCTGGTCGCCGTTGTTGGCGCCGCCGGTGATGGTGTTGCCCGACGCGCCGGTGAAGACCGCGGCACCGGGCCCGGTGTTCACAAGCAAGTACGCGCTGGGGCCCTGCTCGTAGCTGGGGCCGTCAAAGGCCTGCTGCTGCTGGCCGCCGCTGAAGGTAACCTCCAGGGTGCCGTCAGACACAACCACGTCTTCGAATGCGCCCGGGGCAGCCGCTGCGCCGTTGACCGGACCGGTGACAAAACCGTCCTCGGTTCCGAATCCGGTGGACACCGAGCCGGCGACTGCGGATTGCGTCGCCAGCAAACCCGCGGCAACCGCGGCCAGAACGAACTGATCAGATGACATCGTACTTCTCCAAATAACTCAAACACACAATGAGACGGGCCCGGAACATCCGGACAGCCGATCCATGTCAGCTCAGTCTCAGCACGCCGAGGGGATATCTCGGCCCACCATCCCTAACGGGGATACAGGTGACAGCACATACAGCCCCGACATTATTCCACCGTCGTGGAGACATCTCCCCGTGGGCCGGACTCCGAGCTCTAACGAACGATCTCCCGCAACTCCTCTTCATCCAACTCGGTGCCGGTGATCAACACCCCCACCGGCGGGTGGGTAAGCCGGCGCCGGGCCACGTCGCGCAGCTGCTTGGCCGTGATTGCTTCGACCGCGGCCAAGAAGGTGGCGCCCGTGGGGTCGTCAATGCCGTAGAGATAATCCAAGGCCATGCCCGCGGCCAGATCGGCGTTGGACTGACGGGCCTGGATGGTGCTGCTGAGCACCTTGCTTTTGGCCCGGGCCAGGTCTTCATCAGACACGATTTCTTTGCGGGCCCGTGCGGCGGTGGCCATGGTGCGGCGAAGGGCCTCGGTCACGGTTTTGGCCTGGGCGTTGAAGACCATGGCGAAGGTGCCGGGCACCAGCCCCACCTGGGCCCCGACACCCGAGGCGTAGACCAACCCGCCGTCGCGGCCGCGTAGCTCTTGCTGAAGCCAGCCCGCGGGGAAGTCGCCCAGCACCCGCGAAAGTACCTGCACCGCGGGGTAGTCCGGGTCGTTGCGTGTGATCCCCGGGCCATAGCCCACCCGCACCGCCGCCACGGGCTTGGGCGTGGCCACCACCCTCAGCCCCGGCGTGGGTGTGGGAGGCGCGGGCCAGCTTTCGACCCGCTCACCAGCGGGCAGACCGCCCAGCAGACGCTGGGCATCTTCGAAGACCTTCTCCGGGTCCACGTCGCCCACCACCGCCAGGGCCGAGGACGAAGCCGTCAGGGCCGTGGCGTGGTGGGTCCGCAGGTCATCGATCGAGAACGATGCCACCGCCTCGCGGCGGCCCTGGGGCAGCTGCGACCAAGGGTGGTCGCCGAAGTACGCCCCGCGGAAGACCGCGTTCAACTCGCCCGACCAGGTGTCGGTGGCGCGGTCGATGCCCGCGATCAGACGCGGACGCAAGCGTTTCCATTGGTCTTCGTCAAAGGCCGGCTGGGTGAGCACTTCAGCCATCAACCCCAGCACCGTGGGCCAGTCGTCGCGCAGCGCCGAGGCCTGCACGTAGGCGGTGTTGCTGCCACCCAGCGTGGACAGCCCGGCGCCCAGGTCTTCAACCGCTTCGGCCAACTGGTTGGCCGAACGCTCCTGCGTACCGCGTTGAAGCATGGCCCACGTGGCGTAGGACAAGCCTTCGCGTCCGGTCGGGTCGGCCAGCAGGCCACCCAAGGTGTAGAACTGCAAGGACACCGCGGGCACGGCGGTGCTGCGCTGCACCATCACCGTGAGCCCGTTGGCCAGCCGGCGGATCTGCGGGTCGCCCAACTCGGTGGGTGCGGCGTCCACATCGCCCTGGGCCAAGTTCAACTCCAGCAGGCTCAGAAGGCGCTGGTTGTCCAGGGTGAATCGCTCGCGTCGCTCAGGCGATGTGCCGTCCGCCGTGGCGGTCGGGCGAACAGGGACCACGGCCTCTTCGTCGGGCCCGGCGGGGCGCAGCACCACCCGCGACGCGCCGTCGGGGTTCAGCAGGGCCGCGGCGGCCGCGGTCAGGTCGGCAGGGGTCAAACCCTGCACGGCCGCGGCGTAGCGGGCGTGATAGTCGGGGTCGGCGGCGGCAATCACGTCGCTGGCCAGCTCGCCGGCTCGGCCCGAGGCCGTCTGCCCGGACATCACCGCCCGGGCCAGCACCCGGCGCTTGACCCGGGCCAGCTCCGCATCGGTGACCGGCTCAACCCGCAGGCGGTCCAGCTGGGCCGCCACCGCGGCCCGCACAGCCTCAGACTGCTCGGGGTCGGCCAGCTCGCAGTCCACGGCAAAGAAGCCTTCGCCCCACGAGGCCGAGTAGTTGAACGCGTTGATGCTGGTCACCCGCTGCTGCTCGTCACGCAGTTCGCGCACCAGCCGCGAGGACTCGCCGCCACCCAGCACCGCGGCCAGCAGGTCCAGTGCGAAATCGTGCTCGGCCCCCAGCTTTACGCCGGGCCACAGCAGACGCTCGCGCTGACGCGACACGGCCGCAGCGCCTTCCACGGTGACCGGCTCCCCAGCCTGGGGCCCGTCGCTGATGGGAAACGAAAGGTCCGGCAGGTCCGACGCGGGCACGTGGGCCCAGCGGGAGGCCATCTCGGCCACCGCGGTGCTGGGGTCGATGTCGCCTGTCACCACCATGACCATGTTGTTGGGCACGTACATGCGTTTGTAAAACGCGTAGATCTCGTCGCGGGTCACGTCGAGAAATTCATCGAGGTACCCGATGGTCGGGTGCGCCCCGGGGTGGTCAGGGTTCGCCGCGAAGCGGGCCTGCTGGGTCAGCTTCCAGAAAATACGGTTGGGCTCGCCCTGGCCCAGCGAAAACTCACTCTGGATCACCTCGCGCTCGCGGGCAAACTCTTCTGGGGTGATGACGCTGTTCTGCATCCAGTCCGAAAGCAGATCGATCGCGGTGGCGGCGTGGGCGGCACTGGTGTTGATGTAGTAGCGCACCGTGTCCAACGACGTCGCGGCGTTGGTCTGAGCGCCGATGCGACCCAGCGTCGCGGTGGATTCGGATTCGGGCCGGCTCGCGGTGGTGCCCCCCGAGATCAGGTGCTCCAAGAAGTGCGAGAGCCCGGCCCCCACGTGCTCCTGCTCGTACAGCGATCCAGTCTTGATCCAGACCTGCACCGACACCACCGGGGCGGTGCGCAGCGACTGAGCGACCAGGATCATACGGTTGGGCAGGCGAGCCACCACCCGGTCGCTGCGCTGGTCCAGCACCTCATAGGCCGCGGCGGGTGCCGGGACGGGCTCGGGCCCCGGGGCGTCAGGGCTCACCGCCTCCACCAGAGGCTGAAGCGGTGCGGAGGCGGACGCAGCAGGCGGGGACGATTCGTTCAAGGACACAGGCTGGTCTCGGCAGGCGGGGGTGGCGGAGGCGGCGACAGCCAGAGTGAGGGCCACGGCCATCCGGTAGCCGTGCATGCGGCGCGCAAAAAGAGCGAAAAAACGTGTCATGGAGGGTTCTCGACCAGCAGGCGACGGGGACAGACACCGCAAACGCTTGTCGTTTCGCGGGGCACCAGAGTTATCGGTCAGACCCGCCCAAGCGGCCCAGATCGCCGGGTCCCGGCGATTGCGACCCCCGGAGCCCACTGACCGATGGACGGCGGGCGTTGACAGCCGCCCCCGCCCCCCCGACAATCCCGCCCCGGTACGCCACCGTAGCTCAGTGGTAGAGCAGAGCTTTCGTAAAGCTTGCGGGTGGTTTTGCGTGGGCGCCGTATCCCTTGTTAATAAAGCACTTGGCGAATTGTCCGGTTTTTCCGGATGGTTCATTTTTGCCGTATGTAGCCCTAACAGGGGGTCGGCCGACCCCCGCGGGTGCTTGGCCTAACCGAACCCTACCTAATCCTTGAAAGGAACTCAGATGAAACACCCAGAAAACACGACCCTTTACCGCAAGTCCGCAACGCAGCCTATGTATCCGTGGCGTTTCGACATGGGCATGGGAGGCGTGAGCATCGACCCGACCGCGACCCACTCACCCAAGGCGGGCGACATGATCGCGTTTGACCCCGACAACCCGTCCGACGTGTGGCTAGTCACCGCTGAGTACTTCGCGGCCAACTACGAGCCGGTAGAGGCCGAG
>JALZVY010000102.1 GCA_023300125.1 Phycisphaera sp. | reverse complement strand
GGAGGGGGGGGGGGTGCTTGAGGGGGCACTGAAATCAGCCGTAAGTTCTAAGCTATTAGCCGCGTTTTCATGTTATAATGGGTGGGTGTTTCAGACTCGGTTGCTGTACTCGGTGGTCGCCATTCACTGAGATTTGTGTATGTAGGACCAGGCCGGTGATGTAGTGCTTGGGCCGGTTAAAATATCGTGTTATGACGTCTTTTCCCACGACACATTGGTCTTTCATCACGCAGCTGCGCAACGCTTCGGGGGCGTCGCGCGAGAACATGGTGGCTTCGTTTTTGTCGCGGTACCTGCCGCCGATGGAGGCGTACATCCGGTTTCGGTATCCGAGGCTGCCTGATGCGGACCGTGACGATCTGATGCAGGATTTTGTGGCCGACCGGGTGATCCGGCGGTCGGTGCTGGACTACGCCCGCCAAAACCGCGGCACGCTTCGGGTGTTTCTTCGCACCTGCCTCAACAACTTTGCGCGGTCGTGGTTGGTTCGACTAAACCGGTCGCAGACGGTGCCCTCGGCTGCCGTGGATGTGGACGCGCTGCATTACCAAGAAGACTCGGGCGTTTGCCCCTTCGATCGTGCGTGGGCCCATCACATCATTGTGCAGGGGGTCGAACGGCTGCGCAAAGAGTGCGAGGGAGCCCAGGGGTCGCGGGTGTGGGCGGTGTTTGAGGCGCGGATGTATCGCCCGATGCTTTATGGCGATCCGCCGACGGCATACAAGGTTCTTTCGGCTCGGCTGGAGGTTGATCACAAGGCGCTGGCCAACCTTTTGCCCACGGCGCAGCGCAAGCTTAAGAACCATCTGGTGGAGGTGATCGGGGACTACACGATGAATTCGATCGACGCCGAGGAAGAAATCCGAGACCTCTTTCGCGTCATGGGCCAAGAGCGGCAACAACAGGTCGGGCCCAGCGACGATGCGTGATGAAGCGGCAACTGGTGATTTTGAGCCCGACCGGATGGCCGAGTTCTTTGGTGAGCTGCTCGAGGTGGACGAGCAGCTGCCCGAGGTGTCGACGCATCCGGGCCTGATCGCGGCCCACGCCGACGGGTACACGGCCTGCGCCTGGCTGGGCGAGGGTGGGCAAGGCGAGGTGTGGCAAGGGATCGATGATGGCAACACTGGGCGGGCCGTGGCGATCAAGACCCGTAAGTTGAGCCGCGACGCGGACCGGGGCCCGGACCGGGGCCCGGACCTAGACGCGGACCGTGGCGCGTTTGCCACTGAAATCCAGTGCCTGAAGCGGTTGACGCATTCCGGGGTGGTGGGCTTGTTTCGGCAGGGCGGTGAAGGGGCCTCGGAATTTTTGGTGTTGGAGCTGGTCGAGGGGCTGCCGCTGGATCAATATGTGCGCGCAAGCCAGCCCGACACATCTGAGATGTTGCAACTTCTGGGCAAGGTCTGCGATGCGGTGACTGCGGTGCATGCGATTCATTGGGTGCACGCGGATCTGAAGCCTTCCAACATCTTGGTGCGTGAAGACGGCACGCCGGTGTTGATTGATTTTGGCCTGGCGTGTCGGCCTGGGGGCGAAGGCACGGCGGTCGCCCGAAACGTGGTGCGCGGCGGGACCGATTTTTTCTTGGCGCCAGAATTGCGCGAACGCGAGGCGATGCCCAGCGCCGCGAGTGATCTGTACGCCTTGGCCCAGACGTTCCGCGAGGTCGTAGACGCTGCGGGGAACGCGGCGCCCGCGGGGCTTGCGGCGTTGCTCGATCAAGCCTCCAGCGTGGATCCGTTGGCCCGCCTTGATTCGGCTGCGGATTTGGCCCAAGGCCTTGACCGCTTGGCGGACTCGGTGTTGCGGCCCGCGGGACGCCGGGTCCCGGTGGTGTTGGCAGGCTTGGTGGTGGCGGCCCTAAGCCTTGGGGTATTGGTGGTGTGGATGGGGGGGGCGGCGGACGCCCCGCCCCGGGGCACCAATGTCTTGGGCACGCGCACCGCCCAAGGGGTGGCGGTGCGGGTGCAGACCCTTCTGTACGCCGGCGATGCCGAGCAGGCCCTGACCGAGCTGGCGGGCGTGCCCGAAGAACGCCGCGGCTGGGAGTGGCGGCACCTGTGGGCTTTTGCCACGCGCCCGCCGGTGATTGTGAAGCATGTTTTCAGGGATGCGGGCACCGCCTCGGTGCTTGGGCTTGCCGGCGAAGCCGCAGTGGTGGGGACCGCCGATGGGCGGCTGTACCGCACGGGCCTCGACGGCCAGGTCGTCGACTTGTTGCGTGGAGCCGGGGCGGTGGGGCACCTGGCATCGCTTGGTGGAGGGCGCGACGTAGCGGTGGACAGCCGCGGCCAAGTGTTGTTGATTGCCGGCGATCAGGTCGACACCGTGGCCCGGGTGGAGGGGCGGCTGACGGTGTGCTGGCCCAACGCTGCGGGCGACGGGGTACTGGGGTGGGACGCCGGGGGCAGAAACGTTTTGCAGGTGGGCCTTGCCGACGGGCGGTCGCAAGTGGTGGCGCCCGTGGGTTTGGTTTTGGCGTCGCCGTCTAGCCCGGGCTGGGTGTGGGCGGTGGATGCTCAGCCCCAGGGCGAGGTGTTTGGCCAGGGGTTGATGGGCCCGGGATGGCAGGCGCACCGCCGGGATGAATGGCCGCTGGGTGAGTCGCCCGCAAGCATGGACCACGACACGTCTCGCGGCAGCACGGTCTTGGGCACCTTTGACGGCGTGTTGCGGTATAGCCGCGGCCCCCAAGAGGCGTTTGGGTCTTGGAAGATCGCCGACCACGGGCTATCCGCCGTGGTCTTGTCGGAAGACGAGCGGCGCGTCTTTGCGGTGGGAGCCGCCCTTTATGTGTTTGATCTGGATCGAGAAGAGGTCGTGCTGGAGCTTCCCATGGACTTGCCGGGGTTGGCCAATGGCATACGATGGAATCCCGACACCGCCGCCCTGACAGTGGTCACCGACCAAGCGATGATGCAATGGAAAGCCCCGCAAACCGACAACTTTCTGGCTTCACGCTGATCGAGTTGCTGGTGGTGATCAGCATCATCGGGTTGCTGATGAGTTTGCTGCTGCCGGTGCTGGGTGGGGCCCGGGCGGCGGCGCGGGGGGTGGCGTGTTCCTCGAATTTGTCGCAGATGATGCGTGGTTGGGAGGTCACCGTGGCCCAGACCAATGGGCAGGTGGATATGCGGGTGGTGAACTTCGTGTCCGGGCGGCGCCGGTGGGTCGATCTCATGCAGAGCGCGGTGGGGCTGCGGGGGGGCGTGGGCGAAGGGGTCGATCGCTCGCGTTTTCTGTTGTGCCCCGAAGCGGAGTGGCGGTTTGATGAGCCGATCTACACCACGTTGTTCACCAGCTACTCCATCAACGCACTGCGACGTCCGGGCCAGCCTTTTGACGATAGCCGCCGGTTTGATTGGGGCACGCTCCGCAGCCCGTCGGCGTATCCCTGGTTTGCCGACCCTCGGATCGAGAAATTGGCGCTGAATTACGCGGCGCCGCGCAGTTTTTTTGGATTGGAACCCGCCCTTACGCCCGACTGGACCTTGGGTTTTTACCACCCGCAAGACACCGGCCGCGCGGCCTTTGCCGACGGCCACGTGGCCAGCACCAACCGTGTGGACCTTGAAGGGCCCGTTGACAGCCTTGGCACCCCGACGTGGCTGTTAGACACGCCGTAGGGGCCGACGCGTTGCAGCACCCAGGCCCAGCAGTGCCAAGGCCAAAGTGGTTGGCTCGGGTACGAGATTGAGGGTAAAGCGCAAATCCAGATCGCTGACATCGCCGCTGGCGACGAAGAAATTAAGCGTTACGGAGGCTCCGTTCACGATCCCCGCGGGCGATCCGTCTTCTGGCACATTGTTGGCGGCGGTGAACGCCTGGCTTAAATCCAATTGCTGGGTGGTCGCGTCTTCGGACAACGAGGTAAATAGCCCCAAGGGCAAAACGCCGAATGCGTCTGTGGGGGTTCCCAGAAAACCCAGGCCGTCGCTGCCGGGTTGAAATACGCCGTCGATGTCCAAGCCGACTTCCAGATCCAGCGAGGTGATGGTGTCAGAGCTCGTGTTTAAAAAGGTGATAGAGAAGGGGAATGCGGGAGGCAGGAACGAAAAATCGACGGGAAACACGCCGGGTTCGTTCGAAACTTCTTGTATGACGACGGTGCCAAGGCCGAGGCCTGGGATCAGCATGGGATCGAAATCCAATGCGTGAGCGGGCGCCGTTCCAAGAAAAACAGCCAAGTTAAATATTGAAACGGTCAGGACGCGGGGTGTGGAAATCATTTCTCTTCTCCAAAAAAGGCTGGCGAGCGGCGAAAATCGGTGTGTATGAGAATTTTCTTAAGTGAATGCAGAATCGCACGGGACGTATGAGTACATAGGGATGTTAGTCGTTCACTCGAACGCGCACGCGCTTTTTAGTCTCGACAGGTTTCCGCCTTGGTCTGACTCGGACATCGTGTGACTCTTCGCAACCAACCTAGTAGAAATGGAAGTTCAATGCCAAACTTGAGTTACCGTGTGTCCATCGAATCGCCTTGCCCGGGAAATCAAATCGTCCTCAAGCTGGCTTCGACGCATTACACAGGGCCTAATGGGGATTTCACCTATATGGTGATGAATCGGCATCCGGCCGATCCGCAGTGGCAGTTCATTGTCTACGACTACAGCGGTGGTCCGTGTACGCCTTCCAAGTTGTTTAAGCAGGTTACCCCTGACGCAGACAACCCCAATGGCGAGTATGAAGGCCCCAGCCCCGGGGATCGCGCGGTGGTTACTGACTTCCCGTAACCCAAAACTTAAGAGTGCTCCCTCTCCCCTTTTGAGGGCCGGGGAGGGGCGTTTCATTCTTGGATCCAATACGAAACTGTTGCAAGGGAGTCTGTGGTGTTAACGCGTGAACAGCAGCAGGAGATCCGTGGCGAACTGCTCAAGGCCCTTTCCCGAGACAACAAATACGACGAGGCGGGCGTGCGATTGCAGTTCAAGCAGGCCCTGTTAAAAGTGGTTCGCAGTGCAGGTGTGCCAGATCAGGAAGTCGCGTTTATTGTCGAATCCTCGGGTGAGAAGGTGTTTCGCGACTACGCGGTTGACGGTGTGGGGCAGGGCCATGGCATGTTCGCGTTGATTCGGGTGTATGGCATGGTGCGCGGCCCGGAGGCTGCCGCAGCCTTGCGCGATCGCATGCAGCAGATGGCGGAAGACAACACGATGCGTGGGGATTCTTAGGCGATCGTGGGGGGCGGTTTTGGTCTGTGCTGAATCGCCGCCCCTGCGGGGCATGGAGGTATGTGTGCGCCTGCTGGGGGGGCTTGGTGGTGCCCGGGTGGGATTCGCTCGCCTGCGGCTCGCGGCGCCCCTTTGGGGCGTCGAACCCAAGTGCGCCCGCCGCGCGGGCGGGCGGGTTCGAATTGGTTTTTAGGGGTGGTAAGAAAAAAGACTCCCCCGAAGGGAAGTCTCTTATAGGCGGAGAGGGTGGGATTCGAACCCACGGAACGCCTAGACGCTCACTGGTTTTCGAAACCAGCTCCTTCAGCCACTCGGACACCTCTCCAAAGGTGTGGGGTGCGGGAGGCGGTGAAGCCGCCCGCGGCTGGGCCCGGTACTATAAACGGATCGTCGCCGCGGGCAACCGTCTGGGTTTTTCACGGCGAACCGCCCCGGGTGGGGCGTGTGGTCTTTTCCCTTGAAATAGGCTTTATGCCCGTGACTGATCCCTCTGACACGACTGAACATTCCGCGGACTCCGATCCGGTGCAGGCGGGCGACCGCGTGACGGTGACCCAGCAGATCCAGAACAAGGGCTGGATGACGTCGGTCACTGGGACGGTGCAGGCGGTGGAGCAGCGCAAGACCGGGTCGTGGTTTGCCCACTCCAAGGACGACCGGCTGTGGCTGGACCGCCTGGTGCTGAAAAAAGACGACGGCGAGATCGTGGTGTGCAACCTGGATGCTTACTCGCGGGTGGAACTGGCCCCGAAGGTGATCGGCGAGGCGTAACCTGCGGCGTCTCTGGACGCGAGAACGTGGTGGCGCAGCCGCCGGCTCAATTTGATGGCGGGCCTGATGCCCGTACCCCGGGCCGCTTGGCGGCCCAAAGACCTTGTGAGATCCTGATGCCCGGCCCGCAGTTTGCCAACCGACCTCTCGACGACCGCGGCCTTCCCGTGGGCTACCCGCTGCAAGACGGCTGGGAAGTGACCCCGCGTGAGGTCAAGGCGTTAATTGATGCCGGACGGATCGGTGAGGGCGGCGACGTGTTGCTGTTGGATGTGCGTACGCCCGCCGAACTGGCCGTCGCGGTGATCGACGGCGCGGTGGCGGTGCCGATGCAGGAGCTTCGTACGGCTTTGCCCGAGCTTGAGGCGCACGCCGAGGGGACGGTGATCGTGTCGTGTCACCACGGGGGCCGGTCGTTGCAGGTCACCGCGTTTTTGCGTGAGCAGGGATTCGACGACGTGAAGTCGATGGCGGGGGGGATCGACGTGTGGGCGAGGGACATCGATGATTCATTGGCGCGGTATTGAGGCCCGCGGTGTGGGGCAAATTCCGCGTCTGCGGGCGTATGCGGGCGATCGCTTGCGGGGCATGGGCTTTGAAATCGTTTCTCCTTTTTCCTTATGAAAGACCACGTGGCTGACGATCTGACAACCGACTGGGTGGCGCTGCATGGCGAGGCTTTCCAAGGCTGCCGCGCGCTGGTGACCGGCGGGGCGGGCTTTATTGGTTCGCACCTGGCCCAGGCCCTGCTGACCCTTGGGGCGGAGGTGGTGGTGATCGACGACCTGTCGGGGGCCGATGGGACCAACCTGGACCCGCTGCGGGCGTCTGCAGGCGGGCGCCTGCGGGTGGTGGAAGACTCGATCATGAACCGCGAGGCCCTCGCGGATGCGACCGCCGGTGCCCAGCTGGTGTTTCACCAGGCGGCGCTGGGCAGCGTGCCCCGCAGTGTGGAGCAGCCGCGGGCGTTTCACGACGTGAACACCACCGGCACGCTGAACGTGCTGGAGGCGGCCCGGGCCGAGGGGGTGCGGCGGGTGATGTTCGCTGCGAGCAGCTCGGCTTACGGTGATGCCCAGACGCTGCCCAAGGTTGAGACGATGGCGCCCCAGCCGCTGAGCCCTTACGCGGCGACCAAGGTTGCGGGCGAGGCGCTGATGCGGGCCTGGGCGTGCAGCTATGCCGGCGGGGGGGGCACGGACACGGCGTGCCTGCGCTACTTCAATATTTTTGGCTCGCGGCAGAATGCCAATAGCGCCTACGCGGCGGTGATCGCGGCGTTTGCCAAAGCGCTGCTGGCCGGCGAGGCGCCGGCGATCTACGGCGACGGCACGCAGTCGCGTGACTTCACGCACGTGCACAACGCGGTGCACGCCAACCTGCTGGCGGCCTCTGAGCCCGAGCCGCTGCGTGGGGCGGTGTTCAACGTGGCCTGTGGCCAGCGGGTGACGGTGACCGAGCTGGCCCAACGCATGGCTCAGACGCTGGGCCGTCCGGATTTGGTCCCCAGCTACTTGCCTGAGCGTGCAGGGGATGTGAAGCACTCGGTGGCGGGGCTGGATCACGCCCACGCGGGGCTGGGATATGCCCCGATTGTCGGATTTGCCCAGGGTCTTGCGTCCACGATGCAGTGGTACGCCGCGGAGGCTTGAGCCTTGGCGGGGATATCTGGCCCGGTGGTATGCGAGCGGGCTGACGGGTTCGAACGCATTACACTGCACCGCTGATTTTGCCACGTAGTCTGGTCTTGACGTCGCACTTCGAACTTCGTTTCTCGAACTTTCAAAATGGCCCACGCCCCCCACACACCTGCCGAGGCACCGACCGCCCGCGGTTTCGAGCCGCCGCGCAATACTCAGTTCAGCGTGTTTCTAGACAACCGGGTGGGGCGGTTGATGGACTTGCTGAGTTGTTTTGAGAATCAGGCGTTGACCCTGGCGGGCATGAGTGTGGTCGAAAGCGCCGACCACGCGGTGGTGCGGCTGCTGACCTCGCGGGCGGAGCTGGCCCGGCGGATCCTTGAGCGTTGCAAGCACGCGACCAGCGAGGTGGAGGTGACGGCGGTGGAGCTGAAAGACGACCACTCGCTGGTGACGGTGTGCGAATGCTTACTGGGGGCCGAGCTGAACATCCATTACGCCTACCCGCTGCTGGTGCGGCCGCGCGGACGTCCGGTGGTGGCGATCCAGACCGACGATTACATCTTGGCGGGGCAGTTGCTGATGCGGCGCCGCTTCGGGGTTTTGGCCGAGAACGACCTGGGGGATAACGCGCCGCGAACCCATCCGGGCGGGGATTAAGTCGCGGGCCGCGAGGCGTGGACGTCTTGCGGGCCTTTGAGCACGTAGTCGATGCCGCGCCAGGTCATGCGCCGGCTGCTCAGGGCGCTAAGCAGCAGCAGGAAATTTACGGCGCTGACCAGGGTGGTGCCAAAGCGATCGACCATCATGGTGTGGCGCAGGTGGTGGGCCATGGTGGGGCCAAAGGCCGCGCGGACCGCGCGGTGACGCAGCGTGGCGCGGTATTGATTGGCCACGCCCACAAAGACCAGGGCAAAGACGGCGAAGGCGGCGATGCCTAGGTGGCCGGTGCACCAGGCGACGGCGCCGCCGATCCAGGCCGCGCCCACGGCCAGCAGGTACCCGCCGCTGAGGGCCAGGGCCATGGCGTAGAGCTTGGTGTCGTGCACGCGGGTGATGAGGTACTGGCGGCGGCCGAACTCGAAAAGATCGCCCAGCGTGAGGTCGATGCCCGAGGGCACCAGGCAGTGGTGGATGAAGTGGACCCGACGCTCGTGGTCGTGGCACAGCCGTGTGATTTGGTAGTCGTCGGACAGCGCGCCGCGGAAGCGGTCGGCGAGCCCGGCTTGACGCAAGAAATCGGCTCGGATCGCCATGGACCCCCCCCAGGCCTGGGTCAGACTGCCGTGGCCGATGAAGGTGGCCACACCGCTGTTGATGACACTGGCAAATACGCTGCCCCAACGCGGGCGTTGGGCCCGCAGTTGGGGAATCAGCCAGCGGTAGCCGGTGGTCACGCCGTTTTTGTCATTCATCAGCGGCTCCACCAGTTGGGCCATCCAGCGGGCGTGGGGCACGGCGTCCGAGTCGGCGAAAACGACCACGTCGGTGTTTTCCAGCGGGCGGGCGTGGCCTTCGAGGTGTTCGAAGGCGGCGAGCTGGTTGTGCACTTTTTGCCCGGTGTGGTTTGGGGCGAGGCCCGCGACCACGATCTCAACCGTGGGGCCGACGGGAAATTCGGCCACGGTTTCACGCAGGACTTGATGGGCCGGGTCGTCTTCGCTTTCGATCACCGCGATCACGCGGTACTGGGGGTATTCGAGGGTGAGCAGCGCGCGGATCCCGCGTTTGAGGTCGTGGTCGAACCCTTTGAAAGGGACGATGAGGGTGACCGGGGGGCGATAGGCCTGGTATCGCGTGCTGGCGGGCTGCTGAACCCGCCGCATGAACTTGCCGGCCTGAATGACCACCAGCACAGCCTGCGCGCACCAGGCGAACAGAAGTGCGATTAGGGGGGGCAAGAGCCAGATGCGTAGGAAATCCATGGGGTGTCGGCCGGGGGCGCCGGTACAGGATGCGAGCGAGACGCTGGAGGCGTCAGTGGCCCGGTTTAAAAAACCTCGGCGAGGTGTGGCGGGGCGGCGCTCAAACTTCGGTCAACGGACGCCCGGTCATTTCAGAAGGGATCGGTAGGCCAAGCATGGCCAGGGCCGTGGGGGCGCAGTCTGCGAGGCTTCCGCCTGCGCGTAGCGGGGTGTTCGCGTCCAGCTGCGGGTCGACGAGAATGCATTCCACGTCGTAGAGGGTGTGTGCGGTGTGCGGCGCGTTGGTTGTGGGGTCGAACATCTGCTCGGCGTTGCCGTGGTCGGCGGTGACGATGAGCTTGCCGCCGGCTTCGAGCACGGCGTCGACCACGGCGCCGGTGCACGCGTCAACGGTTTGCACCGCGGCGATGGCGGCGTCGAGGCTGCCGGTGTGGCCGACCATGTCGCCGTTGGCGAAGTTCAGCAGGATGAAGTCGGGGCAGGCGTCGGATTGGATCGCGTTGATGGCGATGTCGCGCAGCTGCTGGGCACTCATCTGCGGCTGCAGGTCGTAGGTGGCGACCATGGGGCTTTGGGCCATCTGCCGGGCTTCATTTTGAAACGGCTCTTCGCGGTAGTCGTTGGCGAAGAAGGTGACGTGGGGGAACTTTTCGGTTTCGGCCACGCGTAGCTGCGACAGGCCGTGCTGGGCGAGGGTTTCGCCCAGTATCTCGGGCATGCGGCCGGTTTTGGTGAAGGCCACGTGGATGCCCGGGAAGCCGGCGAAACTCTCGTCGTAGCCGGTCATGCACACGAAGACCAATCCCAGTTCGGGGCCGCGGTCAAAGCCTTGCTCGCCCGAGCCCGGCGAGGCGGCCACGTTGCCGTAGAAGTTGGGCTGCATGAAGGCCCGCACCAGTTCGCGGGGGCGGTCGCCGCGGTAGTTGTAGAAAATCACGCTGTCGCCGCCGGAGATGCGGTGGGTGCTGTTGCCGCCGATGGTGCGGGGGGTGACGAATTCGTCGCCTTTTTGCGTGTCGCTGATGGGGTTGGCGTAGGCGTCGGCCAGGGCCTCGGCGGCGGTGGCAAAGTCGGGCACGGACGGGTCGGGGGCCGTTAGCAGGCGGTAGGCGGACTCGACCCGTTCCCAGCGGTTGTCGCGGTCCATCGCGAAGTAGCGTCCCACCAGCGAGACCACGCGGCCGCAGTCCAGATCGGCGAGCTTGGCTTCGACCTGAGCGAGGAATTGCTCGCCGGTGAAAGGCCCGGTGTCGCGGCCGTCGGTGAACAGGTGTACGCACACGCGGTGGCTGGGGAGCCCTGCCCGTTTGGCGGCCTCGACGCAGGCGTAGAGGTGGTCGAGCCGGCCGTGCACGCCCGCGTCGGACATGATGCCCATGAGGTGCAGCTGCTTGCCGCTGTGGTGGGCTTTGGTGATGGCGTCGGTGATCGCCGCGTTGTCGAAGAAGCTGCCGTCTTCGATGGCCACGGTGATGCGGACGGACTCTTGATAGACCACGCGGCCGGCGCCGATGTTTTGGTGGCCTACTTCGCTGTTGCCCATGGTGCCTTCGGGCAGGCCCACGGCCCGTCCGCTGGTTTGAATCAGGGTGGTGGGGTAGCGGTCTTTGAGTGCGTCGCACCGCGGGGTCTGGGCCAGCGTGATGGCGTTGAACGCGTCGTGCTCGGGGTGGGGGTTGTGCCCCCAGCCGTCGCGGACGATGAGGACAACGGGGCGGGCGGCGGAATCGGTGGGGCGGTCGGGCATCGGGTGGGGGCCTGGGGTGTGCGAGGGAACCGGCATTCTAAAGGTTGGCTGCCCCGAGAGTGAAAAGCTGCGGGCCGAAGCCGACGCGACACGTCGCAGGGATTGGGGGTGGGGGCTTGTCTGCGCCTAAGCTGCGGTGATGGATTTTGATCAGCCGGTGAATTGTGCGGCGTGCGGCTACGACCTGACGGGCGTGGCTTGGCAGGGGCGCTGTCCTGAGTGCGGGGGGGGCTACGACAAAAGCAGCGCCCAAGGCGTGGTACGCGGCGGTCAAGGCCTGCTGGGGGGCGACGACCTGACGCCGTCTCAGCGGGGCGAACGGTTGATGGTGTGGGTGAAGCTCGGGTCGTACGCGGCGTTGGGGGGCATTTGCCTGTTGTGGGGCGGGATCGCGTCATCGGGCTCGTTGCAGCCCGCCCGTCCCCTGGCCCTGGGGCTGCTAGGGGCCGCAGCTTTCGGCTTTGCGGCGTACGCGACGTGGTTTTTGGACCGGCGGGACAACCCTTGACGCGTGGGGTCACACGCCCGAAGCGGGGGGGCTGTCGGCATCGGGTTGGGATCGGCCGGTCCAGCGGGCCTTGGGTTCGGTGCCTTTGCGGATGCGGTCAAGGTTGCCTCGGTGACGCCAGATGACCAGGGCCGCGAGGGCCGCGGTGAGCCCGACGAACACCGCGATTTCGCCGGCACTCAGGCCCATGGCTAGGCCCCCGGCGAGGGTGCTTAGCGGCAGGCTGGCGGCGGCCAGCACGCTGGCCAGGCCCACATAGCCGGTGATTTTGCACACCGCGTACCACAACACCAGGGCCACGGCCGCGGGCAGGGTGACCACCGGAAACAGCCCCAGGGTGGCGCCCAGGCCCGTGGCCACGCCCTTGCCGCCTTTAAAACCCAGCCAGGGGCTGAAGATGTGCCCCGCCACGGCGGCCACGGCGATCAGCACCCATTGAAAGGCGTGGCCGACCCCCGTGGCGTGGGCGGCCGCGGCCAGCAGGCCGAAGCCCAGGGTGGGAAGCAGCCCTTTGAGCACGTCGAGCACGAAGCAGAGCAAACCCCATTTTTTGCCCACGGCGCGGCCCAGGTTGGTGGCTCCGGGGTTGCCGCTGCCGTGCTGGCGGATGTCGACGCCCTTGGCGTGGCCGATCAGCACCGCAAAGGGGATCGAGCCCGCCAAAAACGCGCCGCACAGCCAGAGGATCCAAGATGAGGTGGGCATAGGGAAAAGGCCTTGGTCGAGCGGGTGCATGCTACCGCGGAGCAGCGCAAGGGCCTTGCGGGGTGCCCGCGGGGCTTGCAGATACTCTCACGTCTAGACGGGGCAGAGCGTCAGGCATAAGATCAGTGCATGAAGCAACGCATCTTTTGCAACGGGGTGAAAACCTTGGCCCAGACTCTGCCGCTTGCGGTGGCCTTGATGGCGATCGCCGGCTCGGCCGCGGGCCAAGAGGTGGCCGACGCCAAGAAGGTCAACAGCCTGGGCGGGGTGATGCTGGCCTTGGTAATGGTCCTTGGCGTGGTGATCGTCAGCTTCATGAGCCCGCGGCGCGGCCCGCAGGAATGATCCGGCCTGCCGCGTGCTCCTGGTCGTACGCCGACCCTGCTCGCGAACTTGCGTGCGACCCCGTTTTCAACTTCGTTCGGCCCCCATCTCCCGCGGGGTCGGACCTGCCCCAAATCTGACCTGATCCTTTTTTTCAAGGACGCTGATATGACCTATCGCTCTCTGACTGTCTTGATTGTGTTCAACGCCGCGCTGCTGGTGGCTTTGGTCGGGGTGGTGCTTACGCCCAAGCCCGCCCAAGCCCAGTTCGGGGCGTCGGCGAAGTACACCATGATTTCTGGGGCCGTGACCGGGCGCAGCGGGCAGGACGCGGTTTACATCGTGGACCTCACCAGTTCGCGTGTGGCGCCGGTGTTCTACAACGCCAGTAGCAAGAAGATCGAGTACTTCGGGGGCCGGGTGATCATCGATGACATCGCGCGACTCAGCAACGATGGGCGCTGACGCGCCACGCACGTCCTGACCCCGCCACCACCACCCGCCTCTCCACCCTTTTAAAACGGTAACCCCCGATGAACCGAACCCACACTGCTTGCTGTGCCTTGATGACTTCTGCCCTGGTACTTGCCGGCATGCTGGCCATCTGCGTGGGCCAACGCACCGCGGCCAACGAAGCCCAGGCCGAGATGGTGATCGCCACCGACGCGCTTACGCTGATGACCGCCCAGACGCGCAACGGCGAAGAGTCGTTCTTTGTGTTGGACAACGCCACGGCCTCCCTGATTGTCTACCGGCTGGACATCGGCAGCGACACCTTGGAGCCTGCGGCGGGGCTGCGGCTTAACGAGATTTTTGGCAGCGGCGACGAGAACCGTGGCCGTCGCGGCAACCGCCGCTAAGGGCGCTGGCCCGCGGGAGGGGGTGTGTCGCGTGATGTGGCCCGGGCTTACGGGCGTGCGGGACGCAGCTCGTCCATGGTTTTGATCGTCACCCCGTCGTGGGTGAGGTCGGCCGCCGACCCGGCATGGGCCGGGCGGTCTTCGGCGGGGAGGGCCTCGCTCAATTCGCCCACGGTGTGGTCGCCCACCAGTTCGAATCCCGCGTCTTGGATCATGGCGTAGGTGCGGCGTCGTTCGGCGCCGCGGCCGTTTAAATACCCATCCAAAAACAGCGAGTTGGCCGGCAGCAGGCTGACAGGCTCGAGCCCGCGCAGGTGATATTCGCGGCCCGCGGCGCAGCGCACGTCCGCGGCGGGGTTGGCAAAGCGGAACAGGCACAGAATCCGCAAGCAGTAGGCGGGGGTGAGCCCGTGGGGCGTGTCCAGCACGTTGCCTTCAAAGGGCAGTAAAAAGTTCACCGGGATCGACTCGGCCTTGAGGTCGGCCAGCGTGAGCGCGAGCTCGACCAATTCGCTGGGGCTCTCGCCCATGCCCGCGATGAGGCCCGAGCAGGTCTGCAGGCCGGCGCGCTTGGCTGATAGCAGGGTGTTGACCCGGTCGTCGTAGGTGTGGGTGGTGCAGATGTCGCCGTAGCGGGCGCGGCTGGTGTTGAGGTTGTGGTTGAGCCGGTCCAGGCCGGCGAGTTTCAAAACCTCGGCCTTCTCGTCGTCCAGCAGGCCGGCGGAGACGCAGACTTCGAGGCTGGGGTACTTGTCTTTCACCGCGCGGACGTAGCCGGCGAGCTGCTGGGTGCGCTTCTCGGTGGGGCCGCGGCCGCTGAAGACCATGCAGTAGCGGTGGGCGCCCGCGTCGTAGGCGCGGCCGGCCTCGGCCAACACTTCTTCTTCGTTCTTGATGGGATACGGCTCGATGTCCGCGTCGCTGGTTTTGGCCTGCGTGCAGTACGAGCAGTCTTCGGGGCAGCGGCCGTTCTGGGCGTTGTTGAGGATATGGACCTGCACGCCGCGGCCGAAGTGGTGGTGGCGCACGGCGTAGGCCGCGTGGGCCAGGGCGAAGACGTCGACGGATTCGTCGGTCAACACCCGCAGGGCGTCGTCGGCGCTCAGCGGCTGGCCGGCCAGTGCATCGGCGGCCAGGCGGGTGGCGAAGCCGCCGCCCGGCAGGGCGGGTGCGGGGTCGGTGGTGGGGTTGGCGGCAGGGTCGGCGGCGGGGCTGGGCATCGGGTCAAAATACCGCCCGCGGCCTTGGCTTGCCTTGGCGGGGGTGTGCGGTGGGGTTCTAAGACCCCGGCAGGGGTTCGACGGTCACCCGAAGGGGCTTGGCGCCTTGGGCTTTCATCGTGGGGTCTGGGCCGCGGCCGGTGAGCTGCTGGGCCTTGAGCTCCGCGTGTTCTTTGTGCCCGGTCCAGACGATGCTGCGGCCTTTGAGATGGGCCGTGGCGGTGAGCTTGACCGCCCGCGGGGTGTTGTACGCAAAGACCTTGACCAGCGAGGCGACGACGAAGTCAAAGCCGTTGGTGGGGTCGTTGTGCAGCACCACGGCGTGGGGTGGCAGGGGCTTGGCGTTGGGCTTGCCTGCGGGACGTGGGGCGGGGCGGTCGGGTTGGGCCTGGGTGTTGGGCTGGGCCTCGGGCTCGGCTTCGGCGACGGCGGCCGCGTCGTCATCCTCATCGTGGTCGTGGTCGTGGTCGGGCATGGGTGGGCCTCGAAAATGAAACGGGTTGGGCAAAGCGTTACTGGGGAAGCGGTGCGGGGTGCGGGGCGGTCAGCGGCGTTTCGCCGCGCAGGCGGCGCAGGATGTCCGCGACGATGCGCGGGTCGCGGTAGGCCTCTTGGTGGCTGCGGGCAAACGGAGGGGGAGCGACCCAGTACGGGGTGATGCCCAGCGGCGCGGTGTTGCTGCTGCCGACGATCGGATCCTTCAGCCGGGTGTAGGCGGTGAAGTCGTAGCCGCGTGTGGGCCAGGCGGCGTCGAGGTGTTCGAGCAGCGGCGAGCCGGCCCGCATGCTGAGGATGCGGGGCTCGAAGGCGGGCAGGCGGGCCAGGGTGGCGCCGCGGTGGGGGGTGCTGATGGTCAGCAGCCGCCGGATTTTCAGGCGGCGCTTGGAGGTGGGCGTGGGGCGTGCGTCTGCGAGCGGCGGGGCCGCGGCATAGCGTGCCACCAGGCCGCCCATCGAAAAGGCGACCACATCGACCTCGGTGGTCCAGGTGGGGTCGTCGCTGGGGAACGCGGCGTCCACCGCGGCGATGAGTTTGTCGCGGCAGGTGTCAAAGCGGTAGCGCCCCACAAAGTTCACCGCCAAGGTCTGGTCGTTGGCGTTGGCAAAGGCTTTGCGTAGCTGGCGGGTCACGTGGCCCGAGGCGAACCCAGGGTCGGCCCAGCCGGCGCAGGCGATCACGGGGCGATCCAGCGGGGCGGGGGCCTGCTGAATGGTGTCGATGGTTTTTTTGGCGTCCGAGCTTGAAACGCTGAATGCGGGATTCACCGGCCGCGCGGCGCAGCCAGTGAGGGCGGCGGTGAGCAGGGCGATCAGGGCCAGACGCAGGGGTTGAGGCATGCTTACAGGGTACGTGGCTCTATCGCTTTGGCGTGCGAACGCGAAGGTGGATCCGCCAGGCGATCAGCAAGGGCACGATGCCCACCACGCCAAAGGCGCAGTCGATCAGCCGCCAGCCCCAGGGGATGCCGCGAACGTGCCCGGCGATGAACGCCAGCGGGATCACGCCCACACACGCGGCGATGCCCGCGGCCAGGGTGGCGCGGTGGTCCCGGGTGGGGTGCAGCAGCGGGCCCACAAAAAACAAAGCGATCACCAGGTGGCCAAAGGCCAGCCAGTCGGTGCCGTAGGCGATCCAGGGGTGGGTGGCGTACATCGCGCGCAGCCCGTCGCGCACGCGGGTGATCCAGTCTTGCAGGCCGTGAAACGCGCCCTGGCCCTGGGGGTCGGGCGGGCCCAGCCAGTGGGCCAGCCATTCAAGCTCGGCCAAAAGCGGGAAGGCGGTGACGCCGCTGAGCACCAGGCCGATGATGATCACGCCCATGCAAGTGCGGAAGCGGCGCAGATCACGTGTGAGCGGCGATTCGCGGTGGGCGGGGGTTTCTGCGGCGGCCATGGGTGAAGCCTACCGGTGTTGAGTCATTGGCAGTAACCTCGCGCGTCGGCTTTTTCGCCTGCGCCTTTTGTGAGATCTGAACCATGACGCTTGCAGCCCATCCTGAATCGATCCGCATCGGAACCTTGGTGGATGGGCTGGCCGATGCCCCGGGCTGGATCCGGCAGATCCTGCCCCACGGCTTCGAGTCGTTTCAAGTCACGTTTTGGCAGAACACCGGCGACAAAGACCTGGAGCAGCTGGCGGGGGCCTTGGGCGACACGCTGGCGGGTTCGGACGCGGTGATCAGCTCGCTGGGGGTGTTTGGCAACCCGCTGGAGCACGACCAAGAGGCCCAGCGCACGCGGCAGGCCTGGTGCGACGTGATCGACGCGGCCCCGCGCTTTGGGGTCGATCTGGTGTGCGGGTTTGCCGGGCGGCTGAACGACCAGCCGATCCACGCCAGCATGCCGCGCTACGCCGAGGTGTTTGGGCCCCTGGCCCAGCGGGCCGCAGACCTGGGCGTGCGGATCGCGTTTGAAAACTGCGACATGGGCGGCAACTGGGACCGGGGGCACTGGAACATCGCCCACGATCCACGGGCGTGGGAGATGATGTTCAACGTGCTGGATGCCGACAACGTGGGCTTGGAGTGGGAGCCCTGCCACCAGATGGTGAGCCTGATGGACCCGGTGGCTCAGCTCAAGAAGCTTCTGCCCACCGGCAAGGTGTTTCACGTGCACGGCAAAGACGCGACCATCCACTGGGACCGCGTGCGTGAGCACGGCGTGCACACGTTTCGTGGCAACGACGGCCAGGCCCTGCACGGGGTGGCACCCGCGCCGCCGTATGTCGAGCACCGCACGCCGGGCTTTGGCGACACTGATTGGGGGAAGGTCTTCGATGAGCTGCGGCGCTACGGCTACAAGGGTTTTGTGGACATCGAGGGCTTTCACGACCCGGTGTACAGCGGCGCGTTGGAGATGACCGGGCAGGTGCACGCGCTGCACTACCTCAAGCGGTGCCGCGGGGGCGACCATGTGTCTAACCCCGTGCCCCACACCTGATTCAACCCCGGCCCCGGGCCCGACCAGGCCGCGCGCGACCGCGCGGGGCCTGGCCTGCGCTCGCGCGCGTGTGCGGTTGGTAGGATGGGGTTTCGATTAGGACCTTGCCTCTCATAGAGCTTCGCCCATGCCCACCGCACTCGCGGGCCGCCGGCCCCATTCGGCTTCTTCCCGTTCTTCCCTTCGTTTGGCTGCGATGCTGCTGGCCGCTGTTGCGCTGGGGGTGGCGTTGATGGCTTCGCCATCGGGTGTGGCGCAGCCCGGCGCCCCCGCAGGGGGTGTGCCGGTGGCGGCGCCCT
>JALZVY010000101.1 GCA_023300125.1 Phycisphaera sp. | reverse complement strand
GTGTCTTGCCCGCAACCCAGGCCGCGGCGCGGAGTTCACAGAGGAAGACAGGAGACGCAAGCGGTGGGGAGAGTCGTCGTTAACCCGCGGCCTGCGGGATCGCTTGCGTGTCTTGCTCTGTGACCTCGGTGCATGTCGCGCGGCGGTGAAGGGCGGTTGGAATCCGCTGGGTCTTGTGTCGCGTATTGAACTCAACTCTGTGTCCTCTGTGGTCCGCGTGAGCGGTGCCTTGGCGGGCAGCCCAATGGGTCTGATGGCTATTCGAGATTCGGCCCTATCGATTCCCCAGATTCGGCCCATTATCTTCGTCCGCTTTGCCGGATCACACGAATTAATTTGGATCCCAGCGCCCTTCCGCAATCTCGTCTCGCAGAGCTCTGCATTGTGTTTCATTCACCAATGAACAGTCGCTCGAATCCAATAATGCAAGCCCCTCCTGCTTTCGACCGGCTTCCGCAAGGGTTCGGGCGAGTCCGGTGTAACAATCAATCCCGCCGCCCAGCAGGATGGCTTTTCGAAAGTACGTTTCAGCCGACGCGTAGTCGCCTCGATACACGTTGTAGAAATACCCCAGCGATTCACAGGGTGCGGGGTTGGTCGGTTCAAGAGCGAAGGCTTGTTTGTAGAGCTTCTCGGCGTCTTCAAGCGTATATACCGCATGCGGATTTTCCGACGTCGGATTGGCGACCCGCTCTGCGTAACAGATCAAGTCTGCGAGAACGTCGAGTAATGAACCCGAAAGGGGATGCTCGGCGATCGCGACACGAAGTGACCGGTGCACTTGATCGGGATCTTCGTCCCACATCGCTCCGATCCGATCGAGATGTTCGTCTACATCCATCGGGCTCTTTTTGGTGTGGGTTGAAGTCCACGTCCGAGCGGAAATCGCCCTTGCCGCCGAGCGGCCGCCGGCGAGGGTTACACGCCGGGCGGACCGTGAAACTACTTCGCGAATTCGATCGTTCGCATTTCGCGGAGCACGCTGACTTTGATCTCGCCGGGAAAGGTGAGTTCTTCGCTGACGCGTTTGGCGATGTGCCTGGCAATCGCGTGGCAGTCGTTGTCGTTGACGCCGTCGGGGTCGACGATGACGCGGACTTCGCGGCCGGCTTGGATGGCGAAGGCTTCTCGTACGCCGCGCTGGTCGCGGGCGATCTGTTCGAGTTCTTTGAGACGCTTGACGTAGCGTTCGAGGCTTTCACGCCGGGCGCCGGTGCGGGCGCCGCTGATGGCGTCGGCGGCCATGACGATCGGGGTGTAGGGGGTGGTGGGGGGGATGTCGTTGTGGTGGCCTTCGACGGCGTTGAGCACGGCTTCTTTTTCGCCGTATTTGCGGCAGAAGTCGGCGCCGATCTTGGGGTGGCCGCCTTCGACGTCGTGGTCGAGGGCTTTGCCGATGTCGTGGAGGAAGCCGCAGCGGCGGGCGAGCTCGCCGTCGAGGCCGAGTTCGTCGGCGATGACTTGGCAGAGGTAGGCGACTTCGTGGCTGTGGCGCAGGATGTTTTGGCCGTAGCTGGTGCGGTAGTGCAGGCGGCCCATGGCTTTGCTGATCTGGGGGTGCAGGCCCAGGATGTTGGCTTCGACGCAGGCTTCTTTGCCGTACTTGACGAGCTTGGCGTCCATCTCTTCGGTGACTTGGTTGAAGACTTCTTCGATGCGGGTGGGCTGGATGCGGCCGTCGTCGATGAGGCGGCGGAGGGTCTCGGCGGCGATGGCGCGGCGGACGGGGTCGAAGCAGCTGACGGTGATGACGCCGGGGGTGTCGTCGACGACGACGTCGACGCCGGTGGTTTGTTCGAAGGCGCGGATGTTGCGGCCTTCGCGGCCGATGACGCGGCCTTTGAGGGCTTCGTCTTCGATTTTGACGGCGTTGGTGGTGCTTTCGGCGGTGTGCTCAGAGGCGTAGCGCTGGATGGCGGTGAGGGTGATTTTCTGGGCGTTTTCTTTGGCTTCTTCTTCGGCGCGTTCGGTGACTTGTTTGACCAGGGCACCGGCTTCGTGGGTGAGCTGCTGTTCGAGCAGGGCCATCATTTCGCGTTTGGCGTCGTCTTCGCTGAGGTGGCTGACGCGCTGGAGCTCGGCTTTCATGCGCTGGGTGTGTTGCTCGAATTCGTCGCGGCGTTGGGCGACGATGCCGTCGGCTTCTTCGCGCTTGGCGGCGATGGCGTGCTGCTCGGCTTTGAGCTGGGTGTCGCGGATGCCCAGATCTTTTTCTTGGGTGGCGAGGTTGTCGATTTTTTTATCGAGCTGGTCTTCGCGTTTGGTGAGGCGGCGTTCTTTCTCGGCGGCTTCGTTGCGGGCGGCTTCGGTTTCTTTTTCGAAGGCCGAGCGGCGTTTGCCCAGTTGGGTTTGGGCGTCGAGCTCGGCTTGCTTGAGCAGAGTGGCGGCTTCGGCTTTGGCGCCGGCGATGGTGGCGTCGGCGACGCGCTGGGCGTCGGCGGCGGCCTGGCCGACTCCGCGGCGGCCGATGACCCCGGAGACGATGTAGCCGATGACGCCGGTGAGCAGGCCGGTGACGGCCAGCCAAGCGCCGAAGCCCGAGGGGGCGTCGCTTTGGGCGAGCAGGGGGAGCAGGGTGTTGTGGAGGTCCATGGCGAGGCCCTTTCCGAGCGGGCCGTGGGGGACACGGCCCGGGGGTGAGGGGCACACCGCGTGGAGGGGCCGGGCGTGAGCGCAGAGCGCTGGCCGGGCCTGGGCGAGGAGGGGGGGCCGCGGACGCCGGGGCGTCCGCATCAGCATGCGGAGACGTGGATCAGGAGGGGCCGGATCCGGGGTGGTTTGGGCATGTCGCGAACGGCGAGCGGGCCGCTGGGGCCTTGGGGTGGCCGCAGGGGGGGCCGGGGGTGGGGCTCGACGGGGCGTTGCGGTGCGGCATGCTTGGCGGGGGTGTCTCGGCGGGGGAGGGTGCGGGTCGGGGGCACGGGACCGGCTTGTGCGGGCCTGTGGTGTTGACGTGTCGCGATGGTCGCCAGGGGCGCGACCGGGTTGCTGATGGGGGCGGGCCCCGCCCCTTGGGGCGGTGTGCCGGGGTGAAGCGCCGTCGGCGGCGCGGGTTTAGGTGTGAATGTTAGGCGGGGGGGCGCGTGGGGGTCAATCCCGATGCGGGCTGTCCGGGGCTAGGGGTTTGAGAGTGGGGTTTTGGAGGTGCTTGGCGCCCCCGGCGGCCGCGGGGAGGCGGCTGCTTTGCTCTTGAGAACTCTGATTGCGAGCCTGGCCGGGCCGGCTTAGTTGGCGTAACGCAGTCGGCGGACGCCGACCCAGGTGAGGGTTTCGAAGGCGAGCCCGGCCAGGCCGCCCAGCAGGCCCAGCAGCAGCAGTGGGCCCAGCAGGGGGGGCGTGGTGCTTAGCTGCTGCTGGCCGAGGCTGTAGGTGGCGGGGGCGGCGGCGGTGAGCACGGCGGCGGCGGGCAGCCAGCCGATGCTGGCGTAGGCGACGATGCGTTCGGCCCGGGCGAAGGGCACGCGCCAGCCGTGGCGGCGGCTGAAGAACCACAGGCCGGCGGCTTCGGTGTAGCTCAGCAGCAGGGCGCCTTTGGCGGTGGCCATGCCGATGAGGCTGGCGGTGAGGGCGCTGCGGTGGTGCAGGCCGGCGGTGAGGCCGCCGGCGATGAGCCCGGCGAGGCTGGCGTTGATGAGGAGGTAGAGGCGGTCGGCTCCGGGGCCACCACGGGTGGAGAGGGTGTCGAAGAAGCGGCTGGGGGATCGGGCGAGGGCGGCGGCGGTGCGGGCCCAGGCGCGGGGGCTGGTGCGGTGCTGCCAAGCGACGCCGGGGCGGCGGCCGGGGTGGGAGTCGGCCAGGGGCCGGCCGCATTCGGGGCAGGCGGCGTCGGGGGTGTGGGGCGCGCTGGGCTGGGGGTACCCGCAGGTTTCGCAGAGCAGAACGTGGGGGGGGTGGGCCATCTGCTTCTTGTCGCGGGGGGCGCCCCAGAGAGGGGCTTAGGAGATTTGTGTCATGCCCGGCACGTCGGTGGGGACAAAGGACTTGCCCAGCCCCGGCAGGCCCAGGGCGCGGTGCATGAGCCGATCCGCGAGTTTCTTGATTTCGCCGCGGGGCGCGAAGCTGGCTTGGTCGGGGGCGCTGGCCAGGGCGGCGCGGTGGGTGGGGGTGTCGGGGGCGACAATGGGCAGGCCCGCGGCGAGCGCTTGGGCCACGGGGCGGGTGAGCGAGCGGTGGGTGGCGGTGCCTACAAAGAGGGCGGCGTCGCAGCCGGCGAGCACCGTGGGGGGGGCGGCAAGCCGGGCGTCTTGGATGAACAGGTCGGCGTCGGGCCCGCGGTCCAGGTGGTCTTGGGTGCGGGCTCGGTGGTGCTGGTTGGGGTGGACCAGCAGCCGAAGGGGCTGGCCGCTGGCAGAGCGGACCAGGCCCACGGCCATGGCGGCGGTCCAGGCGTCGGCGGTGGCGACGGGGTCGCCGAGCAGGGCGACGATGGGGGTGTTGTCGCGAACGCCCCAGCCTTGACGCAGGGCGGTGCGGGGTGGGTGGGTGGCGCGGTCGTTCACGGTTCGAGGTCACCCCCGGGGGCGGGCGGGACCCAGTCGTAGAACAGCTGGCCCAGCGCGAGGCCCGCGGCGTCGGCGAGGTGGCCGAGGGTTTGCTCGGGGGTGTCTTTGCCTGTGAGGCGGCGGCGGCGCTGGTCGAGGGTGGCTTGGACGACCAGGGGGTAGCCGTCGGAGGAGCCCACGGCATGAGGCGGCCAGATGCGTGTGCCGCTTTGGGCGTCGATGATTTTGACGTCTAGCTGCAGCGCGGGGATGCCGTTGCGGTCGCCGCGGTGGGTGTTGATGCCTTGGGGGGTGATCCGGGCGTAGACGATTTGCTGGGCGTGCAGGCGTCGGCCGATGTCGTCGATGGGGGTGGTGGGCCAGGCTTCGCCGAGTTGGTCTTCGAGGCGGGCGACTTGCTGGGCGTCTACGAGCACGGCGGTTTCGGGGGCGCCGTGAAAACGCATGTGGTGCAGGGCGGTCGCGCCGATGGTGCGGGGCACGCGGGCGTTGGCCAGGGTGTTGTCGGGGTCGTCCACCAGCACGGCGGTGATTTTGTCGGGCAGGACGAAGACCGCGGGGGTGGGCGGCGGGCCGTGGATGGCTTGGTCCACCATGGCAAAGAGGGTGCAGCCCGGGGTGCTGAGCACGACCGCGGCGGCAAGGCCAAGCAGGGCGGGCAGGAGCCCGCGGCGCTTAACGGGCGGGGATGATGATGACGTGGTCATGGAAGAGGTTGGCGACCTGGGTGGAGAAGGTGCTGAGCACCGCGTCTTCGATCTGTGCTTCGTTGCCGTTAATGACGCCGAATTCGGTGGAGGCATCGGGGAACTGGGCGATCACTTCGCGGTCGAATGAGCGGTTGTCTGGGTCGTTGCCGTCGGCTTCGCACACCGAGAGGGTGGCGCTGATCACTCCGCGGAATTCGCTGAAGTTGCCGGGTTCGTGGGTGGCGTAGCGGTTGATGTCGACGGTGATCAGGCGGGTGACACCCAGCTCGCGCATGAGCACGGCGGGGCGGCGGGTGACCCAGTAGGGGTTGCGTTTGATGTAGGCGTCGGCCGCGGCGGGGGTGAGCAGGGTGACGCTGGGCAGCGCGTTGGCCAGGCCGATGGTGATTGCTTGATTGACGCGGCTCGCGGCCTGGGGGTAGCGGAAGTAGGTGGCGTCGTCGGCGGCGACCAGCACGCCCACACGCTGGTTTTCCAGGCCGCGGTACTCGGCGTCGACCTCGACTTCTTTGTCTTGGGCGAGGATGGTGGCGCCGGCGGCAATGATGTTGCAGCCCGACAGCGCGGCGGCGCCGAGGGTGAGCGTGAAGGCGGCGACGAGCCGGGCGGGGAGGTTCAGGGGCAGGGGGCGGTCGGGCATGGTGGGTCACGACTCGGGGGGAACGCAGGGAGGGGCGACGCGGGGTGATATTTTACTGCCTTAGGTTCCCACTTGGGTGAAACGCCAGGTGGTGTAGCCCCAGGCGGCCAGGAACACCGCGATGGCGATGAGCACCACGCGGCCGCGGGCCAGCTGGCCCAGCAGCCGAGTGAGGGCCATGCCGGTGAACGCGGTATAGGTTCCGATGAGTGCGGCGACGGCGCACAGAAGGGCCAGCAGCGCGCCCGCAGGCTGCACGGCGGCTGCGGCGAGCAGGTTGCCGTCGGCGGCGTGGGTGAAGGCCGTGGTCATGCCGCAGGTGCCGCAGGGCAGGCCGCTGGCGACCAGAAAACCGCAGGGGGCCATGCCCAGCTGAAGGTGGGTGCCGTGGCCTTGGGGGTTGGCGTTGAGGCCCGCGGCGATCAATAGCGGCGTGAGAGCGCCCGCGGCGAGCAAGACGCCCGCGACGCGGTCGCGTATGGCGACCTGGCGTGCGGGCGGCGCGGCTGCGGGCGGCGATGGGGGGGAGGCGGTGTCCACGTGCGATAGGGTAGCGCTTGTGGGGCGTGGACGGGCGGTGGTGGCCGCTGAAGGGCAGGTCCAGCGGCAGGTGTCGACGGGGGCGCCTTGGCGGGTTAGGCTTTTGCGCATGGGTTTTGTCCGAACGTCACCTCCGCCGCCCGAGCACGCTGGGTCTTCTGCTGACGCGGATGTGGGCGGAGGTGAGGTGACCGATGGGACCAAGGCGACGGCGTCGGGTGAGCGTCGTCGGCGCCGTCGGCCGCGGCTGCTCGACGGGCGCCGGCCGATTTCGGTGTTGCCCACGGCCTTCACGCTGGCGAACCTGCTGTGCGGGTTCATGGCGGTGTTCATGGCTTCGCGGCCGATGGGCACGGAGATTTTCTTTGCGAGCTGGACCCCGCTGACCGCGGCGGCGGCGTTTGTGTTTTTGGGTCTGGTGTGTGACGGCCTGGACGGGCGGGTGGCGCGGCTGACCCACACCACCAGCGACCTCGGGGCGCAGCTGGATTCGATGGCGGACATGGTGTGCTTTGGCTTGGCGCCGGCCTTCATCATGGTGCAGGTCATCGGGGTGCAGGGGCCGTTTTTCTTCGAGCATGGGGACACGCTGTTTGACCGGCTGGGGCTGGTGGTCGCGTGTATTTATGTGGCCTGCGCGGCCCTGCGACTGGCACGCTTCAACCTGGAGGTCGAGGGCGACGACGTGCGTCATCACTTGTTCTTCCACGGCTTGCCTTCGCCCGGCGCGGCGGGCGCGGTGGCGAGCATGACTTTGCTGCACCAGCAGATCTGGGCCCGCGACGCCGAGGCGTTCGGGGCTGGGGTGTCGGTGTACGTGCTGATGGCCGCGACGCTGCTGTGCGCCGTGGCGATGGTGAGCCGTTTTCAGTACGTGCACTTGATGAACCGCTACCTGCGTGACCAGGCTCCGTTCCCGAGCCTGGTGGCGGGAACGATCGTGCTGCTGCTTCTTTTGGTGTGGCCTCAGCCGGTTTTAGCGGTGGCCTTTGTGGCCTATGCCTGCTCGGCGCCGGTGGCCTGGGTCTGGCCGGGGCGAAGAAGTTCGAAGCTGGAAGCTTGAAATTTTAAAGGGGCGGAGCCATGGGCCAGACTTGAAGCGTCGGCCTTTGATCTTCCGCCATGGGATCACTCTTCGAAGTCGGCGTCATTCAAGGCCACGATGGCTTTGACCGCCTCGTCGGCATCGGCCCCTTTGGCGACCACTTCAAGCTTGGTGCCGCACACCGCGGCGAGCATCATGAGCTGCATGATGCTTTTGGCGTCGACGGACTGCTTGCCTTTGATCACGCGGATGTCGGCGGAAAAACCTGAGGCCACGTCAACCAAAAGCATCGCCGGCCTGGCGTGCAGGCCGTGGTGATTTTTAATCGTGATCTCGGAGCGGGCTTCGGGCATATCGGGGCGGGCATGTGGGCGGTCGGTGTGGGACGCGGAGGCGGGGGTTTAGCCCAACTCGCCGCGGTCGGCTTCGTCGAGAAGGTCGGTGACCGCGGAGACGGTGCTGGCTTGACGCAAAAAGTTGCGGAAGGTGTCTTTCTGCAGGTTGGAAAACAGGGCTTCCATGGCTTGCAGGTGCTGGTCGGGCTTGTCGGCGGGGGATACGAGCATGAACAAGGTATAGACCGGCTGCTTGTCCAAGGCGTTGAAATCCACCCCTGGGCCGCTGATGGCGACCGCGGCGCACATCTCTTTGACGTCGGGGTGCTTGACGTGGGGCACGGCGACGCCTTTGCCAAAGCCGGTGGATCCGTTCTTTTCGCGGGCCAGCAGCAGGTCCAGCAGGGCGCTGCGGAGCTTGGCATCGACCGAACCCGCGGCGATCAGGGCGTCGAGCATTTCCTCGAGGGCGGCGTCGCGGTTGGGGGCGGCCAGCTCGGTAAGCACGGCCTGATCGATAACAAAATCACGGAGTTTCATGGGACGTTTTCACCTCGGCCGCGGATGGGCTGTGCAGGACGGTGGCGAGGCCGTCGGCCTCGCTATGAAGGGTTATACCACCCCCTGTGACCCGCCGCGGGGATCGCGGGCGGGTTGGAGTGGGTGGGGCGGTGGGTTTCAAACGACCGCGGCCCCCCGCGTGGGCGGGGGGCCGCGGTAAGAATGAGGTGTGAAAGGGGCGGGGTGGTGCGGTCAGCTGCGCTGGGACCGCAGCAGACGGTCTTTGTAGCGGCGTAGCCGTTTGCCGAGTTTGTGTTCGGTCATGTCGATGGCGGCGTAGACGTCGTCGTCACGGCTGTGGGCGACAAAGTGCTCGTGGCCTTCGACATGGGCGATGAGTTCCACGTCGTGGATGTGCCCGCCGCGGGGCCCGATGACGACTTCCACCGCAGTGGTTCGTGCGAAGAAGTGTTCAAGCTTGGCCGCTTTCTCTCGGGCGTAGGCCCGGATGGGATCGGTGACCTCGAACTGGCGGCCTGTGACGGTGATGTTCATACGTTGCTCTCCAAAAGGGGGGAAGGGGCACGAAACACTCGGACACGTCGGGGGCGTGCGGCCGGGCCGAAGCCGGGTGGGCACGCTGAAAGTCGGGATGGGGTGGGAAAGCGAGATTCAGGGTCGTGGGGCGGGGCTTTCGATACGTCGTTGGAGCAAGGCTCTAAGGGCCGTGGGATTGATACGCCCGTCGGGGCGTGTGGGTTCAGGTGCTGGCGGCAGCGGTGGGATCGGGCCGTGGCGCCTCGCGGCGTTCGAGGCCCGGCAGCATGGGGCCGCCGCGGCCGATGGCCTGGTTGGCGGGGATGACCACGCCGCCTGAGACCGCGAATTTCAGTGCGTCTTCGACGGTGATGGGCAGATCGACGGTGTCGCTTTTGGGCACGGTGATCACGTAGCCGGTGAAGGGAGTGGGGCTGCTGGCGATGAAGACGGTGAGACAGGGTTCGCCGGCGGCTTCTTCGATCCGCGACATGGTTTCGCCGGTGACCATGCCCACCGACCAAAGGCCTTTGCGGGGGTATTCCACGGCGATCACGCGGTTGAATTCCAGCTTGTCTTCGGCGCTGCCGCCAAAGAGAAAATCGGTGACTTGTTTGACCGCGGGGTAGACGTTGCGGATCAGCGGTACGCGGGCGATGAGGTTTTCGCCCAGGCGGTAGAAGCGGCGGCCGATGAAGCTGGTGACCAGCAGGCCTGCGATGTAAATCAGGATGACCGCCAGCACGATGCCGATGAGGTTGAACACCGCCCAGTTGCCCAGGGTGACCGAGTTCCATTTGGTGGTCAGCGCGTGGCGGCGGGCCCGCAGCACCAGGTCCGACTGGTTCTGGATCCAGCTCAAGCGTTCGGAGCGTTCGATCGCCTCGGACCAGATTTGTGGCGCGATGCCGACTTGCTTCTGCCGCTTGGTGCGCTCTTGGGTCCAGGCGTCTTTGCGCGACTCGGGCAGGGTGCTGAAGGTATCGAGGTAGTCAGCGTCGACCGGGGCGGGCCAAGTGCTGAATCGGATGATGCCTTCGCGCACGCCTTGGTTGATCGGGCCCGCGAAGTTGTCGTTAACAAAGCCGTAGGCGATGGTCAGCAACCAGATGGTCAGCACCGTGGGCAGCACGATGGCCAGCCCGCGGAGGAAGAAGGTGCGAAAGTCGCTACTGAAGTTCGAACCACGGCCCGGGGTGGGCGTGGGGGAGGGTTCGGTCGGTGGGTGGGGCGGGCGCGTGGCTTCCATGCGGGCGTGGGGGTCCGGTCGGAGGGGGCGTTGCAGTTCAGCGAAAAAAGGCAGACGCGGAAAAGGGAGGAAAGCAGGCCAGCGTCGTTACCCCCAAAAGTACCCCTGGCGCCAGGCCCGGTCAATGATGGCAGGCTTTTGCGCGCGCAGGTGAAGATTCTCGGAACGTGGGTCAGTCTGCGATGTCGAAGCGGAACATCCGTTTCTTGCCCGCACGCAGCAGCAGGTAGCCGTCTGGGGCGTCGTCGGCCCCGGCGGTGGCGTCGACCGCGGTCACCTTGGTCTCGTGCAGCCGCACGCCCCCGCCGGCGATCAGGCGCCGTGCTTCGCCGTTGCTTTTTGCCAAGCCTGCTTGCACGAGCAGCCCAAGCACGGGCACGCCCGCGTCCAGGTCATTTCGGGGCAGGTCCGCGTGTGGGATGGCGTCGCCGGTGACGTTGGCCGCGGCGCTGAAGGCGCCTGCGGCGGCGTCGCGGGCCTTGGACGCTTGGTCTTCGCCGTGGATCAGCTTGGTCACTTCGTAGGCCAGGCGGATCTTGCTTTGGTTGATGGCGTTGCCTTGGGCCGCGGCCAGGGTCTTGACTTCGTCCATGGGCAAGAAGGTGAAGTAGCCCAGGTAGCGGCCCACGTCGGCGTCGGGCACGTTGCGCCAAAACTGGAAGAACTCGAACGGGGGCGTGCGCTGGGCGTCGAGCCACACCGCGCCGCTTTCGCTTTTGCCGAACTTGCCACCGTCGCTTTTGGTGATCAGCGGGAAGGTCAGGCCCGCCAGGTCGGCGTCGTGCAGCTTGCGCCCCAGCTCGATGCCCATGACGATGTTGCCCCACTGGTCTTGGCCGCCGATCTGAAGCGTGCAGCCCTGGGTCTTGAACAGGTGGGCGAAGTCGTAGGCCTGCAGCAGCATGTAGCTGAACTCCAGGTAGCTGATGCCTTCGCCTTCGCCGGACATCCGTTGCTTGACGCTTTCCATCGAGACCATGCGGTTGACCGACATCTTCGAGCCGATGTCGCGCAGCACTTCGATCCAGGTCAGCGGGGCGATCCAGTCGAGGTTGTTGACGACTTTGGCGTCGGTGGCGTTAGTGCCGATCGTGACGATGCGGCCGATCTGCGCGGCCTGGCAGGCCACGTTGTGGCCGATGACCTCGGCGGTGAGCATCTGCCGCGACTCGGTCTTGCCCGAAGGGTCGCCCACCAATCCGGTCGCGCCGCCCACCAGCACCAGGGGCGTGTGGCCGCAGCGCTGGGCGTGGGCCAAGCCCATGATCGGCACCAGGCTGCCCACGTGCAGCGAGTCGGCGGTGGGGTCAAAGCCGCAGTAAAGGGTGGTGGGCTTGGACAAGCGCTGGCGGATGTTCTCGTCGGTGCACTGGGCCACCAGGCCGCGTTCGTGCATGACGTCGTAGTAGTTGGGCGTGGGGGGCGTGGTGCCGGGGGTGTTCATGCGGGGGATTGTAACGGTGGCCCGGGTACCAAATGTCAACGTTCGGTGGGGTCGGTTTTGGGTTCACCGCCGGAAACGCGATCGAAGCTCGGGGGGCATCTGTGGGCAGGTGTCGCTGGGTTTTTTGAAAAGCCGGTGCCGCACCGCGGCTACCGCGCCGTAGCCCAGATCGCGCAGCGGCTTGGGCACCAGCCAGCCCAGGGCACCGGGGATCCACCACACCCCGCCAAGGCGTCGCAAGACGTAAAGCGCGGCCGCTGACTTTTGGAGCAGCACGCCGTTGGCGCCGCGGACCAGCATCGAGTCGGGCAGGCCGGCTTGCTCGGCGTCGGTGACCGTGGAGGCGAAGTATTCGCCCCCGAGGGGGGCGAAGGCGAACTTTGTCCCGTCGCGGTCGCGGCGCACCACAAACACCACCCCGCGGTGGCACAGCCCGCATTGGCCGTCGTAATAGATGGTTTCAGGATCAGGCATGGGCTGTGGCTGCAAGGCCGGGCTGAGGATAGCGTGCCCCGCGGCGTGGCCGCTCTACAATTGGTCACGCATGCCTGACGCTTCCGCTGGTTCTGACCCCCTGCACCTTGGCGCGGTGTCGACGCACACGCAGACCGCGGAGTTTGACCCGCCGCTGCAACTGGCCCTGGGCGGGGTGCTGCCGGCGGTCACCTGTGGCTACGAGACCTGGGGCACCCTGGACCCGGATGCGGGTAACGCGGTGTTGGTGTGCCACGCGCTTAGCGGCGATGCCCACGCCGCGCGGCACGACGGTGCCGACGAGCCGGGTTGGTGGGACGCGCTGATTGGCCCGGGCAAGGCGATCGACACCGACCGTTTCTTTGTGGTGTGCAGCAACGTGCTGGGCGGTTGCCGCGGCAGCACCGGCCCGGGCAGCACCGACCCGGCCACCGGCCGCCCGTGGGGGGCGGGCTTTCCGGCGATCACGATCGCCGACATGGTGACGCTGCAGAAGCGGCTGATGGACCGCTTGGGCATCGCCCGCTGGCGTGCGGTGGTGGGCGGATCGCTGGGCGGCCACCAGGCGTTGGCCTGGGCCACCACGCACCCGCGTTGTGTCGAGCACTGCGTGGCGCTGGCCACCAGTCCGCGGCTGACCAGCCAGGCGTTGGCCTTCGATGTGATCGGCCGCAACGCGATACAGACCGACCCGCAGTTTCACGGCGGGCAGTATTACGACTATCCCAAGGGGGCCCAGCCCGACACGGGCCTGGCCATCGCGCGGATGCTTGGGCACATCACCTACCTCAGCAGCGAGGGGATGGATAAAAAATTTGACGTGGATCGCAACGCCCCGCGTGACGTGGTCACCGGGTTTGAGAAGCGGTTTAGCGTGGGGAGCTATCTCGCTCACCAGGGCGATAAGTTCACCCAACGTTTTGACGCCAACAGTTATGTGGCGATCACCTTGGCGATGGACCGCTTTGACCTGGGCCGCGACCGCGCGGCGTTGGCCGATGCGCTGCACGCTGCCCGTGGAGACGGTGCCCAAGGCGCGGAAAGTGGTGTTAAAAGCTTCGTGGTCGTGAGTTTCAGCAGCGACTGGTTGTTTCCCCCGCAGCAGTCGCGCGACTTGGTGAACGCGCTGGCGCACCTAGACCACCCGGTGACCTACGCCGAGATCACCAGCCCCGGAGGGCACGACGCGTTTTTGTTGGAAGATGAAATCGCGCAGTATGGCCCGCTGATCGCTGCGAAGCTGGGCCGGGTGACGCGCGATGCCCCGCGCCTTCGCCCCACCGACGCGCCGGTGTTGGAGCTGATCCGCCCGGGGGAAAGCGTGCTGGACCTGGGCTGCGGCAGCGGACGTCTGCTGGCCGAACTGCGCCGCCGCGGCCACACGCGGCTGGTGGGGGTGGAGGTGGCCCAGCCCAAAATCATCGCCGCCGCCGCCCGCGGGCTGGATGTGATCGACTACGACCTGAACCGGGGCCTGCCGGCTTTTGCCGACGGGCAGTTCGACACGGTGGTACTTAGCGCGACCTTGCAGTCGGTCGACGAGTTGGTCCACCTGTTTGACGAGATGCTGCGTGTCGGCCGCCGGGTGGTCATCGGCTTTGCCAACTTTGCCCACAAGACGCTGCGCGACGATTACGCCAAGAACGGCCGCTCGCCGCGCTCTGAAGGTGCCGGCGGGGCCTACGACCACCCCTGGCACAGCACGCCCAACCGCCGGTTCCCCAGCATCGTGGACGTGCTCTCGCTCATTGATGAACGCGGGGCAGCGCTGCACGAAGCGGTGTATTTGGACTCGGCCTCGGGCCAGCGGATCGACGCCGCAGACGATCCGAACTTGAACGCGGACATGGCGGTGGTGGTGGTGTCCCGGTGAGTGGCGATGTCATCCTGCAGCCGGTGGAATGTGTGGGCTGTGGAGGTGGTTTGCGCGGCGTCTTGATGGATGACGCGTGTCCCGGTTGCGGGGCCGCGGCCTCGGCGTCGTTGAGGCGATTTGTGGTGGACCCACGAAATCGGTCCGACGCCCGACGTTTTCAACGTGGGGTGTACGTTTTGATCTGGGCAGGCGCCGCGGCGGTGCTTGGCCCCTTGGCCTACGTGATGAATGTGGTGATGTGGACGGCTCATTGGCCGTCGGAGGCACGCGTCGCGCTAGCGATCTTTGACTCGGTCGTACCCATCGGTTTGCTGGCCTTTGGCCTAGATGCCGCGACCCGGCGGACGGGCCGGAGCCTGCGTGGACCGGACGAATCGAAGGCAAGGTCTTCGCGGATCGTCGGCTGGGCTGCCTTTGGAACTGCGGTGTCTTGGGGGGGGCTGGTGGGATCCGAGTTGCCTCGCGTGGTGTGGTTCGCGCTGTGGGTTTCCATTTTTTTATTGTGCGGGATAGCCATTCTGCGGGCGTGCGGACGCATCCGCGCATCGTTGGCTGGAATGGCTTTGGAGGCTGCAGGTAAACGTGCGTTTTGGTGCTCTCATTTGGTGGCCGCGGGCTGCATCTGCGGGGCCGTGGAATACGCCGTGCTGTTGGTGGGAGTGGATGAGGGGCGGGGATTCACCAACCGAGGCTTGATGTTTTACGTCGCCTTGGTAATGCGCATGTCTTTCGCTTTTGCGATTTTGATCGGAACCGTTGTGACCGTCTCGGTGTACCTCCCGTTGCGTCAGCGGCTCCGCCGGTGGCCGTAAGCCCGAGAGGATGCCAATCCGCGGCGTCTTCGGCTTGGATCTGCCTCACGTTTTTTCGTGCAGTACCGGACCGGATCCTTGCCCCTTGAGTCATGCTTGGGTGCTGGGGTCGTGACGCAGGCCGGAGTCCCAAGCCTGTGAACGTGGTGAGACCGGTGCATGACGGCTAGGGAGAACCCGCGAAAGAGCCCCGCGTCGGCGCGGGTGGTGCGGGGTGTTGGGGTTGTGTGGGACGGATGGGGGGGCATAGGTATGCAAGGGATGCCCTGAGGCTGATTTTGAGGAGTTCTGGGGTCGATACCGCCGGCATGGCGTCCGGCACGAGTGCGCGGGGCGTCCTGCCGGCGCGGGATACGCGCTTTCACGCGAACCGAAAGCTTTGATCTCATGCCTTCTCAGCCCGCGACCGAGCGTGATACGCCCATCAGCCTGGATGAAGTGGTGGCTCGTGTTTTTGAGGGTTCCGGTGGGAACAAGCGTGGAAAATCTCATCGGTCGGGGGGGCTGTGTGCGCGGATCATGGGTGCGTTTTCCGCAGGGTCGGGTGCTGACCAGGCCGACGAAAGTCAGGGGTGCGGGACCACCTGCCCTGGCCCCGCACGTTCGGCGTGGGGCTTGGCTCCGACCGCTCAAGTGCGTGCGCTGATGGGATTGTCTTCGGGGCAGGGGTGGGTGCCGACTTTGAAGCTTTCGCCTGTGTTTGCCGCGGATAACCCGCAGGCCACGTTGTGCGTGTTGCGCGGCGCACGCGACTTGCAAGCTCAGGGCTTGAACGCCGCCACGAATGCGTGGGCCAGCGCCGATCACATGCGCGCGTTGGGGCTGCGGGCGTGGGTGTTGCACGACTTGGCCCGAACGTTTCCGGATGAGCAGGGCCGACTGTTTGAAGCCGCCGAGGTCACGACGGTGTCGCTGCACCGTGCGCTGGAGTTGGTACCACAGAAAATCTTGGAGGCGCGGCGTGCGTCGGCCCGCGTGTTTGAAGGGCCGCTGGTGCGCCGCGTGGATGCGGCGCTGGCGCTGCTGGCGTCGCCGACCATCCGCCAGGCGGTTCCCGAGGCGCCCGCCTTGCGGCCGCGGGCCATTCGGTTGGCGAAGGTGTCGACCGAGTTGGCGGCCGTGGCGGCGCGGATTGAAATCTTGCACCGACGCCGTGAACGGCTTCAGACACTGACACGCTTGGGCTCGCATATCTCAGGCCGCCCCGAGATGAGCCGGCTGCTGCGCTGGGAAGAAGAGCGGCTGCGCGGAGCGATTTCTGAACTCGATGAGAAAGCGGGGATGTTGGTTTACCCCGATCCCGGTGCGTCTTCAACGCCGGTGACCGTGCCAAACCAGACGACCGCCGCGGCTGGGAGTGACCCGCTCGGCGATGGGCTTTACGTGCTGGACAGCCGCCGCGTCGAGGAGATGAGCAGCGAGAGCGACCCGTTGGAAACGGGGCTGATCGATCGGCTACAAGACCTGAATTTGCGGGTGTTGACCGATTTGGCCGCGCTCACCGAGCGGGTGGAGCGTGGTTTGCGGTTGGGCGTTGTGGGCAGCCCGTCCGCGCCCTCCCGCCGCGCGGTGGCGTGAGTGGTTTGTTTTCGTGGAGCGGTGGGATTATTTGCTCACCGCGAAGCGGGCCCATGCGCCCAGCACGTTGCCCAAGTACGCGGCGTCTGCTGCGTTGCTCACCATGTGATCGCTTTGCCCCAGGCTGACGAAGCTTTTGGGGTGGCGTGCGGCTTTGAAGATCTGCTCGGCGTTTTCGATGCCCACCACCTTGTCGACCGGGCTGTGAAAGACGATCAGCGGACGCCGCAGCTGGGCGACGTGGTTTTCGAGGTGCTGGTTGTCCAGCGCGTCGATGAAGTCGCGGCTGATGGTGAACGGCCGGCCACCGATCTTGACGTCGGCCTTGCCCTGGGCGTCGAAGTTGGGGTCGGCGAAAAGGTGCTTGACGTGCCGCGGGTCGGCGGGGGCGCCGATGGTGGCGACTGCACGAACATCGGGCAGCTTGTTGGCTACGCGCAGCACCGCGGCGCCGCCGAGGCTGTGGCCCACCAGCAGGCTGACCGGTTGATCACGCTCGGCCATAAAAGCGCAGGCGGCGCGCAGGTCGGCGGTGTTTTGCTCGAAGTGGCTTTCGTCAAAGGCGCCAGCGCTTTGGCCCAGGCCCGTGAAATCGAAACGCAAGACGCCCAGGCCGTGCTGGGTCAGCGCGTCGCTGACCCGCCGCACCACGTTGATGTTTTTGTTGCAGGTAAAGCAGTGGGCAAAGACCGCGTAGCCGACGGTGTCGGTGTCGTCGGTGGGGAGGTCCAGGCGTGCGTCGAGCGCGGCGCCGTGGCTGCCGGGAAAGCGGAGTGATTCGGTGGGCATGGTGGGTGAGTGTAGACGGCGGGGTTTCCGACCGCGGGGCGGGCGAGGTAACGTGCGGGGTATGTGCCGAAGCTTGGCTTGTGTGTTGTTGGAGTGTGTCTTATGCCCATGATCGAATCGCTGGGCCTGATGCAGATCGCTTTTGGGCTGACCGGTTTGGTGTTGGGCGCGTTTGTGCAGGGCGCCGTGGGGTTTGCCTACGGCATGATCGTGATCCCCGTGTTGCTGTGGGCGGGGCTTTCGCTGCCCCAGTCGGTGGCGCTGGTCAGCACCACGGTGATCGTGCAGACCGCTGCGGGGGTGTGGCGTTTCCGCCAGCACGTGGTGGCGCGCGACCTGGTGGGTGTTGCGGTGGGGCGGTACGCCGGGCTGCCGATCGGCCTGCTGGTCATGGCGGCGCTGGATGGCGTCAACCGCGGGGCCATGAAGCAGGCGGTGGGGGCATTGCTGCTGACCATCGTGACGCTGATTGTTGTTTTTAAACCTGCGCCGCGTGAGCGGGTGGCGGCGCGGTGGTCGTTGCCGGTGGGCTTGAGCAGCGGTGCGCTTAGCGGGGCCATCGGCATGGGCGGGCCGCCGGTGGTGCTGTGGATGATCGCCCACGACTGGAGCACGCAGCGCGGCCGGGCTTTTCTGTGGTCGCTGTTTTTGATGCTGCTGCCGGTGCAGCTTGGGCTGATGGTCTGGGGCTTCGGGCGGCCGGTGCTATGGGCGATGGTCGCGGGGCTGGCGATGACGCCGCTGGTGCTGCTTTCGTCGTATGTAGGCGGCACCGTGGGGTCGCGCTGGTCACGCCCCGTGGCACGCCGCGTGGTGCTGGGGCTGCTGGTGGTGCTGGCGGTTACCTCGCTGGTGGCGCCGCTGTTGGGGCCGCTGTTGGGGCGTTGATCCAAGAGGCAACCGGCGGCTAGGCCCGCGCGGATTGCCAGCGCTCTTCGGCTGCAGCCAGGCTGGGGCCGACCGGGACGATGGGCGCGCCGGGCCGGTGGGTGCTGTCGCGCAGCCAGTGGTCGGTGAAAGCGCGGTCAGGGTCGTAGCGGCGGGCCTGACCGATCACGTCGAAGCCGCGGAAGCCGCGTGGGTCGGCGCCCACGCCCGCGGCGTAGGCCCAGTTGCCCCAGTTGGCGGCGGGCTCGTAGTCGATCAGCTGCGACTCGAACCAGCGGGCGCCCCAGCGCCAGTCCACGTCTAGGTTTTTGGTGAGGAAGCTGGCGACGTTCTGCCGGCCGCGGTTGCTCATGAAGCCGGTGGCGGCGAGCTCGATCATGTTTGCGTCCACGAAGTCCACCCCGGTGCGGCCGGTACACCAGGCTTCGAAGTGGCCCGGCGGGTTGCCCCAACGCAGGCTGGATGCGGCCGGCCCACCGGGGGCAAACGCAGAAGCGCCGTGTTGAAAGAGGGCGAGCTGGAAGTAGTCGGCCCACATGAGTTCGAAGCGCAGCCAGTAGGTGTCGTCGTTTGCGACGCGTTCGCGTTCGTAGCGCAGCGTCTGGGCGGCGACGTCACGGGGTGACAGGCAGCCCGTGGCCAGCCAGGGCGAAAGCTTGCTGGAAAACGAATCGCCGAGCAAGCCGTTGCGTGTGGCCTTGTAGCGTTGCAGGTGGTCGCCGACGAAGGCCCAGTGGTGCAGGCGCGACTGGCCCGCGGTTTCGCCGCCGATGAAGGCGGTGGATGCGCGCGGGTCGGGTTTGGGAGGGGTGCGGCCCAGGTCTGCGAGGTTCGGCAACGGCCCGGGGTCGGCAGGGCGGGGCCACGGCGTGAGTGTTTCCACAGGGCGACGCGGCGTGGCGAGGGCGCGGTGCTTTTCCATGTGGCGTCGCCACGCGCTAAAGACATTGGGCAGGTCGCGGGCGTCGGCGAGGGGGGCGTTGCTGTCAAAAAGCGTGTCGGGGTCGTGCAGGTTCAGGCGGTCGCCCAAGATCTTGCGAAGCCGCTTCTCGACCCCGCGTTCTTCGGTGCCGGGGTGGCGGGTGGCCGTCAGTGTGGCGGCGCCGTGTTCGGCCATCAGCTTCGGCAGCAGGGTCTCGGGCGAGCCGGTGCGCACCAGCAGGTCGGTGCCGTGCTCACGCAGCTGGCGGCGAAGGTCGGCGACGGACTCGAACAAGAAGGCCAGCCGCCGGTCACCGGCGCGGGGGAAGCCCAGCGGGTCGGTGGCCAACAGCTCCGAGGGGTCCAAGACCCAGACGCACAGGGCTGGGGTGCCGGCCAGGGCTTCGAATAGCGGCTGGTCGCGCATGCGCAAGTCGCGGCGGAACCAGAGCAGCGTGCCGGAAGCGGTGGAGGGTGGGGTCATCATGGAAGTGGTCTAGGCGCCGGCGGGTCCGGGTGGGTTTATTTGCGTTTGCGCTGCTTTGCCTTCTGCTGTCGTTTCTTCTTTTTGCTGCGCTGGGCCTTGGCGCGGGCCTGCTTGGCCCGCGTGTCTGCGGCTGCGTCGTCGTGGGGCAGCCACGAGCCGAAACCCGCGTGCTGTGCTGGGGTTGGGCCGTCAGGGGGGTTGGAGGGTTCGCAAGACGCCATGGGGAAACGCGATGGACACGCGTGGGGTTAGGCCGAGGGCGGGTGGCATTCAAGCACGGCCGCGGGGCCGTCCAGGGGTGTCCAGCGCACGCTGCTGAGCCCCGCGGGGATGAAGACCCGGTCGTAGGTGTTGAGGGTGATCGATCCGTGGTCGGTGTCGGCCTGCATGCGGCCTTGGGTCACAATGGCGATGGAGCACCCGCCGCAGGTCCGCGTGGCGGCGGCGCTGAGCTGGGTGCGGGTGACGCGGAAGCAGTCGGTGTGCTCGGGGCCGATGAGCTGGTCTTCGTGGCCGGCGCTGCCCAGGTCGCGCAGGGGTTGGGGGTGGCAGCGGACGCGCTCTTCGATGGCCTGGGCGGTGAGGGGGCTGAGGTCAAAGAGGGTGAGGGCGAAGTCCAGGCCGCGGTCCATGAAGCGGGCGGATTCGGGCAGCACGTATCCGCCGCGTTCGAATTCGAAACGCACGACCAGGTCGCTGGGTTCTTGGATCTCGACCATGAGCACGCCCGGACCCAGGGCGTGGGGGGTGCCGCCGGGGATCATGAAGGTGTCGCCGGGTTTCACATGGATTTTGTCGAAGCAGGCTTCGATGCCCGTGATGTCTTGGGATTCGATGAGTTGCTTGAGCTGGTCGGGCGCGGGTGGGCGTTGGAAACCCACATAGATGTAAGCGGGCTCTTCGAGGTCTGATCGCGTGGAGAGGATGTAGTAGGCCTCGGTTTTGCCGCTGGGTTTGTTGAGCACGCGCTGGGCAAAGTCGCGGGTGGGGTGAACCTGAAAGTGCAGGCGGGTGGCAGAGTCCAGGAATTTGACCAGCAGCATGGGGCTGGGGCCGTACCGGGCCACGTGGGCGTCGCCGAGAAAGTAGGCGGGGTCATCGGCGATGAGCGTGGCCAGGTCGTGGGCGGGCGCGTCCGGGCCATCGGCAATCTGGACGGTCGAAAGGCCTTCGACGATGTCTTCGCGTCCGGTGTTGCGGGCCTGGGTGACCGAGCCGATCCAGTCTTCGGACATGTGCGAGTCGGCGGGCTCGGTCTTGTTGTCGATCTCGTCGAGGGTGCGGCCACCGGGGTAGGTACGCCACACGCGGTTGGGGGGCAGGCGAAGCAGGCGGCCGTGGTGTGAGGTGGGTTGGGGCATGGCGAAGGTGGGGGCAAGCGGTGTTAGCGAAAGCGGATGAGGCAAAAGGGGTTTTGCCCAACATGCGAGAAACTCGCATGGCGTTTGCAGGTGTTTCCATCTTAGAACGTGTCTGAAAACCTGGCCTGGATTTGTGCGGCCCGCGAGCGGTACTGCCTGGGTGGACCTGTTGGGCGGGCCACGTGGGAGTTGGGGGCCACACGCCGTTTGGCCCTTCGTGTGTTAAATGGGGCTGGGTTGTTCAAGGCTCAGCACGTCGCCGACCCACAAGTCTTTCAGGGCTTGCATGGTCCACGTTTCGGGCCCGGTGGCCGGGTCGCCGACTTCGACAAAACCTTCGTTGTCGAAGGCGAAGATCACCACCGAGTGGGTGACGTTGAGAATCCACCCCCAGCGGGCGCGGTAACGCGGGTCGCGGAAGTCTGCTTCGGGGGTCAGCTTCACGCTGACGATGGCGGGCAACAGTTCCGGGCGCTCGCGAAGCTGGTCGGGTGTGAGATCGTGGAACACCGGTTTGTAGTCGGTGCCCGCCGTGGCCAGCTTGAGGCCTCGGTAGAGCCCCAGCAGCGGGGTGCCACGGCCATCGGTCAAACAAAGATTCACCATCGTGGCTTCCGTGGCGTGCTCAGAACCCGGCACACGGGCTTTGCGCAGCAGCGTGGCCGCGGCCGCGGCACTGCACGTGGAGCTGTGGGTTTGCCGGGCCACCTCGCCGGAAAACACCGTGACCACCGACGGGGGCTTGGGGGTGAACAGGGCGGAGGTGTCGTAGCCGCCGATCGCCACCACCACCGCCACCAGCGGCACCCGCCGCCAGCGTGGCACCCGCTGTAGGCCGCTGATCACCCCGGCCATAAACGCAGACAGCACCGGCGAGGGGTTGGCGTAGACGATGGCCGCCGACACGGGGAACAGCTGCGTCCACGCCCCGGTCGCTCGGCCCCACATCAAGTACGCCCCGATGGCTGCACCCGCCAGCAGCACGAAGGCCCCGGTGACCCAGAGCGACGTGTGTTGGACCAGTGCCCGCCCGCCCATGAGGGCGGCCGCCGCGAGGATGAGCTGGATGGCGGCGGCGATGTAGAGGTCAGTCATCGACTGACACGATAGAACCGCCGGCAGGTGAACGCCGAGAAGGGCGTTGTGCGGTTGCGGCGTGCCACGGGCGTTGGGGTGTTCAGGCCTGCCGTGTCGTGGTCACAGCATTCCCAGCATCTCCACCACCGCGTCGATCTGGTCCAGCTTCGAAATATGGGTGGCGTACGGGTCAATCGCCGGGTCGCGGTTGGCGGGCACGCCGAACCACTTCACGCTTTGGGCGATGGCGATGTCGCTTTGGGTGTCGCCGATGCCGGCGAGGCGATGGGGGTCGAGACCGGTTTGTTTTAGAAACTGCTGGATGCCGGTTGCCTTGGTGATGTGGTCCAGGTCGCAGTTGATGTAGTTCCAGGTGCCGCTGATGCGGAAGGGCCAGTGGTGCTGGGCGCAGGCCTCGACGAGCGCGGGCTTGATCGTTTCGAGGAAATCAGGGGCGCGGTGGTAGAGGCTGACGCTGGCGGTCTTGCCGGGCTGGCTGGACACGCCCTGGGCGGCGTAGGTGGATAGGCACCAGCGGCGCAGCTGGTCGGCGGCGGCGAGGTGGGCGTCGGTGATGGCGGGGTCGAGGTGGTAGCCGTTGACGCTGGGGTCGTAGACCCAGGCGCCGTTTTCACACACGCAGGGCAAGAGGTCGTTGGCGATGGCCCGGCAGATGCATTCGGCAAAGGGCTGGGGGCGGCCGGTGCAGACGGTGACCAGGGGGCGGTCGTGGTGGGCTTTGGCGTGGGCGTTGTGCTGGGCGATGACGGCGAGGCGGTCGAGGTTCAGCGGGCCGCCGGCTTCGTCGAGCAGGCAGCCGTCGATGTCGCAGAGCACGGCGTCGAAGGCGCCGGCGGTGTTTTGGAAGGTTGGGGTGGGCATGGGGGGCAGGGTAGAGGGTTGGCGTGTCGGTTCGTTTCGGGCGCGGGATGTGTAAACCCCATGTAACGCTTGCGTGGATGGGGGGGGAAGGACGATAGTGGGTGAGGGGGTGGTTTACCTGGAGTGTTGGCATGCGTGTTGGAATCGTCTTGATGCTGCTGTGTGTTGCCGCGGGGGCCTTGGCTGCGCCCCGTACCGGGGACGCGGCGGAGCAGCGCGGGTTGGCCCGTCACGTGCTGAACCGCATGGCTTTTGGTCCGCGTCCCGGGGACGTGGACCGCGTGGTGGCTCAGGGGGTGGAGGCGTGGATCGCAGAGCAGCTCAAGCCCGGGTCGATCGATGTGGGGGACTTTGAGCAGGCGATGGCCCGGTGGGCGCCGTCGTTGTTTTTGCCGTTGACCGACACGGCCAGGCGCTACCGGCCCGAGTATCAGCCCGATGAAACCGTTGAGCAGCAGAGGCTGCGCAGTCAAAACCGCCAGGCGGTGAAGCATCAGCTGCGCGACGCGGTGCTGCACCGGGCGGTGTTTTCACCCCGGCAGTTCGAGGAGGTGATGCTGAATTTTTGGCGCAACCATTTCAGCATCGATCAGAACAAGGACGAGGTGGTGTGGATGGCGCCCAGCTTTGAGGCCCAGGTGCTTCGACGCCATGTGTTTGGCACGTTTGAAAACATGCTGATGGCGTCGGCTCAGCACCCGGCGATGCTGACCTATTTGGACAACACCCTGAGCCAGAAGCCGCTGACCGAGGTGCAGCAGCGGCTGGTGGACCGTTACGGCGAAAAGGACAACGTGCCCCGCTCGGTGGCGGCGCTGGGGCGCGAGCGCGGACTGAATGAAAACTACGCCCGCGAGCTGATGGAGTTGCACACGCTGGGGGTGGACCGGCGCTACCGCCAGCACGATGTGACGACTTTGGCCCGGGTGCTCACGGGGTGGACGGCGAAGCTGAATCACACCGATGCGGGGTTTTATTTTCGAGACGACGTGCACGACACCGAGCCCAAGGCGCTGTTCGGCACGCGGTTGCGGGGGGCGGGGCAGGCTCAGGGGCTGGAGGTGGTGCGGGGTTTGGCCCGTCACAAGCTGACGGCGGATTTCATCAGCCGCAAGCTGTGCGTGTATCTGGTGGGCGATGAACCCCCCGAGGCGCTGGTGAAAGACGTGGCGCGGGTGTTCACCCGGACGCGCGGTGACCTGCCCAAGGTGTACAAGGCGATTGTGATGTCCAAGGCGTTTCGCGACCCGGCGGTGCGGCGGGCGAAGTTCAAGACGCCTTTTGAGTTTGTGGTGTCGGCCCTGCGGGTGACCCAGGCCCAGGTGCAGTCGGCCCGCGGCACGCAGCGGTTGCTGGAGGTGATGGGCCAGCCGACCTATGGATGCTTGGATCCGGACGGCTTTGCCGACACCGCCGAGGCGTGGCTGGACCCGGGGGTGCTGGTGCACCGCTGGCGCTTTGCCTGGGAACTGGCCCACCAGGATTTGAAGGGTGTGACGATCACCGACGCGGCGGTGGGATCAGCGTCGAGTGCGACGTTGACCCAGCTGGCGGCGATGCCGCTTTCGGATGACACACGCGCTGCGGTTGATGACGCCGCGGCGACCGGCGGTAACCCGGCGCGGCTGGCGATTTTGCTGGGATCGCCGGAGTTCATGCAGCAATGAGCGCGGCGTTGCCGCCGGGGTTGGGGGTTGGGGGTTCGGGATTGGGGTAAAGGCATGAACCCGTATTTCGACTCCAACCCCTAACCCCTAACCCCTAATCCCTAACCCCTAACCCCCAACCCCCAACCCTCAACCCCTGCCGGCAACGCCGGCGCAACCCCCAACCCCACCCCATGAACCCCACCCGACGCGACGTGTTGAAGACCGGATCTGCGGCCCTGGCGGGCTTGGCTTTGCCGGGGTCGGCGGCCTTTGCCCAGGCGTCGCGCAAAGCGGTGGCGGCGGCGGGGCCCAAGCCGACGCTGGTGGTGATCTATCTGCGTGGGGGGGCGGACCCGCTGAACGCGATCGTGCCCTATGGGGATCCGCGCTACCGCAAGCTTCGGCCGACGATCGGCGTGAACAACGTGCGGGCGATCAACAACTATTTCGGCTTTCATCCGGCGATGAAGGAGCTGGCGGACATGTATGCCGCGGGCACGTTGTGCCCGATTTTGAACACGGGCTCGACGCATCCCACCCGCAGCCACTTTGATGCCCAAGACTTTATGGAACGAGCGGCGCCCGGCAGCCGCGAGGTGACCGAGGGCTGGCTGAATCGCTACTTGACCGCGACGCACGTGGACGCAGCGAAAGACATGCAGCTGCGGGCGGTGGCGATGCAGGCGACGTTGCCGCGCTCGCTGCGCGGTCAGTTTCCGGTCTTGGCGATGCCCGAGGGCGGGTCGGGGCACCTGCTGGATCGTTTTGAAGGGGTGTATGACTGCGCGTCGAGCCGTGAGGCGCGGCGGTTGAATGCGGCGGGGGCGGACGAGGCGGTGAAGCCAACGCCCGCAGAGTTGATGCGCCAACGCATCGCCGCGTCGGGCCAGGAGGGCATCGCGCAGCTGCGCGAGCTGAACCGGGTGGCGTCACAGGGCGGCGGGGGCTATCCGCCGGGTCGGCTGGGCCAGCAGCTGCGCAACGTCGCGCGGCTGATTAAAGCGGGCAAGGGCTTGGAAGTGGCGGCGATGGATTACGACGGGTGGGACCACCACGCCCGGCAGGGCGGCAGCGTGGGGACGATGGCGCGGATGTTGGGCACGTTGTCCAAGTCGCTGGATGCATTTGCCAAGGACCTGGGCCCGGCGATGGAGCGCACGATGGTGTTGACCATGACCGAGTTTGGCCGCACGGTGGCAGAGAACGGCAACCAGGGCACCGACCACGGCCGGGCGGGTTTCATGTTGGCCATGGGCGGGCCGGTGGTGGGTGGGAAGATCCGCGGGGGATGGAAGGGCTTGGAGAAGGAGGCGCTGGTGGGCGGGCGCGACCTGAAGGTGCAGGTGGATTTCCGCAACGTGTTTGCCGAGACGCTGCACGGCTTGTTCGGTTTCCGCGCCGACGAGCACAACTTCTTCCCGGACTACAAGAGCAATGAGAAGACGCTGGGGTTCTTAAGAAGTTAGCCGCGGAGTCTGCGTGGGGGTGCAGGTTGGTCAACGCCAAGGCAGATGAACCGCCAAGCGACTATTTGCCCTTGACGGGGACACAGTCGCTTGGCGGTTTGATGTCGGCGTTGTCACGCCGATCCGGTGCCCACGCCTGCGCCAACAAACTCACCCAGCAGGTTGGCGAAGACGTTGGTGCGGTCGAACTGCATGGCAAAGGCGCGGGCGGCGGCGGCGTGGGTTTGTTTTTCGTCGGGGCGCATGCCCAGCACGGCGTGGTCCAGGGCTGCGGTGATGGAGGCGACGTTGCCTGCCTCGATGGGCAGGTGGGTGTTGCCGACGGCTTCGGGAATGCCGCCGGTGGCGGTGGTGATGACCGGGCCTTCGCCGCCGACGAGCATTTTTTCGGCCAGCGCGATGCCGAAGGTTTCGACGAACTCGGGGCGGGGTTTGCTGGGCAGCACGTAGGCGGCGGCGCCGTGCATGAGCAGGGGTTTTTCAACGTCGTCCACGTCGTCGAAGAAGAGGATGTTGGGGTCGTCGGCGGCGAGGGCGCGCATGGCTGGGAGGGCGGGGCCGGTGCCGGCGATGACGAGTTTGATCTTGTGCCGCGCTTCGGAGGCTTTGTAGCCGGCGATGAGGTCGTCCACGCCTTTGGCCGGGGTGATGCGCGAAAGGAACAGCGCGTAGCTGTCGCGGGTGAGGCCGCGGCGTGCCAGGGCGGCGTCGACGTCTTGGGGTTGCACGTCGCCCAGGCTGTGGGCGTCCATGGCGGGGTAGCTGATGGCGACGCGTTCGCGGCACTGGTCGGCGAAGGTGGTGCCGCAGGCGGCGTCCACTTCTTGCGCGGCCTGCACGATGAGATCGCGGGTGTAGGCGGAGACCGCCACGCAGCGGTCGCTGGCCAGGTAGGTGCTGAAGAGGTACATGGCCGGGCCCATGCGGCCTTCTTCGATGCACGACCGCACCACGTTGGTGATGTCGCTGCCTACGGCTTCGGCGAGGGTGGTGACGTTGACCGGCAGGCCCGTGGAGCGAGCAGCGGTGAGCGCTTCGCTGACGATCTGGGTGTGGGGCACGAGGTACAGCGAGAGGCAGACGGTGGGGGTGCCGTCGGTGAAGAGCTCGACCAGGCGGCCTTTGAGCGCGAGGGTGAGGCGGCCGTCGGGCACTTTGTAGTCGCCCACGGCGGGGGGGCGTTCGACGGTGATGCCGTCGCTGTAAGGGGCGATGCTGTCCAGGGGCTTGAGCGGCAGCCCGGCTTTTTGCAGGGTTTCGATGGGCCAGGTGAGGATTTTGACTTCGCTAAAACCATTTTTAATCGCGACTTCGGCGAGGTGGCGGGCTTCGCCCGAGTGGCCGCAGATCACCGGGTCGGCGCGAACAATGATGACCAGGCGACGCTGCTTGTTTTCGAGGCGGTCTGCCCGGAAATTGGGCAGCGCGTCGCGGTTTTGCACGTGCGGGGGGGTAACACCGTGGGGAAAATCGATCATTGGGGGCCTTTCGCTGGAGGAAATGAGGCGTACCCAAGATGAATTGCAAAACCTGTGCCGCGGCGGGGCGCGTTGGGGCTGGTTGGGGTGCGGCGGCGCGGGATAGCGCGCCGCTGGTGCAGTGGCTTGCCCAAGGAGTGCGCGCGGGTGGATGTGTCAGCGTGGGGTGTCGGTGGAGGGCGGCCGATCGGCCTGGGCGGTGCCCCAGTCGCTGGGTTGCGTGTCGACTTCAATCACCAGCGTGCCTCCGCCGTGCACGGTGCGCCCGGGGAGCCAGTTGTGGCTGAGCGGGCGGCCGTTGAAAGTGGCTGAGCGGATGTAGTGCGGGCGGCTGTCGTGGGCCAGGGGCTCATCGGGCAGGCCGCGGGTTTCGATGACCAGCGTGCCGTGGGGCATGGCGAGCCGTGCGGTGGGGAACGACGGCGTGGACAGCAAGAACACGTTTTGGCCCGCCACGGGGAACAGGCCGAGGCTGGCCCAGACCACCCAGCTGCTGAGCCCGCCCGAGTCGTCGTTGCCCGGCAGGCCGCCGCGGCCCGGGCCAAAGGCGTGGGCCAGGGCGGCGTGCACGACTTGGGCGGTACGGTCGGGGCGGCCGGCGTAGTGGTAGGCCCAGGGGGCTTCCATGTCGGGTTCGTTGTTGAGCCCTTGGAAGCGATTGAGGGCGTAGCCCGCGGTGTGGTGGTCGTCGTTGATCGGCGGGGCGGTGAGCACCGGGGCGGTGGGCGCCGGCGTGCCATCGGGCGCGGGGAAGCCGAAGAAGGTGTCGAGCAGGGTGACGAAGGCGTCGTCGCCGCCGGTGTGGGGATCGCCTTGGGGGTCGCACAGCGCGATGCGCTCGCGCATGGCCGGCAGCAGGCGGAAGGAGTAGTTCCAGAGCCCGCCTTCGTAGTAGGTGGATTCGGCCAGCAGGCCTGTGGCGGGGTCGAAGGCGTTACGCCAGCCATGGCTTAACGCGCTGAGCTGTGCAGCGAGATCGGTGTCGCCCACGTGCTCGGCCACGCGTGCGGCGCAGTGGTAGCCCGCGGCGAGGTCGAGGGTGTGGCTCAGTGGATGGACCACGCCTTTGGCCAGGTAGTCTTCGCCGAAGGTGCGCCGCAAATCGCTTTCGAGGTGGGTGAGCACCCATTCCCAGTCGACGCCGGTGACACCCAGGCCGCAGGCGTCGGCGGCGGCGGTGTGCGCTAGCGCGCTGGCCTGGCGGAAGAAACGGTCGGCGCCGCGGGCCATGCGGTAGCCGATGGGGAAGTTGCCTTCTTCTTCGGCGATGCGGGTGAGCGCGTTGATGAGCTGCACAAAGTGCTGCGGGGCGAAGGCGGCCAGCAGGGGGATCTGCGTTTTGTAGATGTCCCACATGGTGCAGATGTCGAAGACAAACGGTCCGTCGCCGGGCCAGAAGGGCGACTCGTTTTCGGCGAAGCAGGGCTTGATGGCTGCGCGGTAGGCGGCGGTGGCGAAGACGGTGCGCTGGGCGGGGCTGCCGCCTTGGACTTGGGTGTGGTTGAGGTGGGTGGACCAGGCGTCTTCGGTGGCTTGGCGGCGCTCGGCGAAGCCGGTGCCGGTGGGCACGTCTTGTTCGAGGTTGTCGCGGGCTTGGTCGAAGCTGCGCAAGGAGAAGCCGATGGCCAGCTCGACGCTTTCGCGGTGATCGATGGGCCCGCGGAAGATGAAGCCGAAGGGGCGCAGGGTGGTGGCGCGGATCGAGTCGAATTCCAGGCGGGTGCCCCCGCCCATGAGCCGGCGGTCGTACCACAGGCTTTGCCGCCAGGCGGCGGTGCCCGGCGGGGTGATGCGCAGGTGCATGTAGAGCGGCACGCCTTCGACGAAGACCTTGGCCCGGGCTACGCCGGGGCTGAGCAGCTCGGCGACCGCGCGGATGGGTACGGTTTGACCGTGCGCGATGGCGATGCCGCCCGCCGAGAGGTCCAGGACCACGCGGGCGTCGGGGTGCTCGGGGAAGTGGTAGCGGTGGACCACGCTCTTGGGCCCGGTGGTGAGCTGGGCGTGGATGTTCACCGGGGGCCCGCCGCCGTCGGGTGCACCTAGCGTGACGGCGTAGCGCCCGGGGCTGGCTTCTTCGTCGTTGAGTGACCAGGCGGTGCCCAGGGCGTCGAGCGGGCCGGTCATCGGGGTGACGCGGGCGTAGTTGTAGTACTTGCGGATGGCCCCGGTGCCGGACTGCTGAAAGTGGGTGAAGCCGGTGGCTTGCAGCCGGTCGAAGAGCACGCCCGGGCGGCCTTCGGTGTTCAAGTCGTAGGAGCCGTAGCCGCTGGGGTAGCCGCCCGAGTAGGCGCAGGCCGAGACCATGCCAAAGGGGTGGCAGGCGCCGGGGTGGGTGTTGCCGACTTGGGGCTTGGGGGACCACCAGGTGGCCGCGATGTTGCCCGAAGGCGGCGCGGGCAGGTCGGTGGCGGCACAGCCGATGAAGGGGTCTACGTCTGAGAGAAGCGTCACGATGGCAGCCGGGTGGGGGTGGGGCGGAAGCAGGCCGGCGTCGGATCGAGGGTAGCAGACGGGGTGTATGGGGGGCGGTGTGTGGCGCGGTGTGGGGGCGGCGTGTGGGGCGTTGCCCCTGTGGCGCGGGGCTCGGGGCTCAGTCGGCGTCGGGGGTGTCGAGCCCGGGGTCGAGTTCTTGGGTGTGCTGCTTGAGCAGGTCGACGTAGGTGTCGTGCAGGAATTTCAGGCCCACCGGCGGGTCGTCGCCCACACGCACGGGGGTGGCGAAGTGATCGTCGGTGGTGTGCGCCAGGGTCTGGGCGATCTGGAAGTTGGTGGCCAGCCAGAAGACGAGCAACTGGTTCCAGTCGCCGTGCTCGTAGCCCTGGTGGTTGACCCAGTGCTGGGCGTCGTGCTCGGGCAGGGTGAGCTCGCCTTGGTGCTTGGGCGCGGCGGCGGCGACCAGCGCGTGTTGGTGGCGGGTGGCGAGGTCGATGAGGTGGCCGATGGTTTGTTTCGGATTCCAGCCCTGGGGCCCGGCCTTGGCGTCGAGGATGGTGGGGTCGAGCCCGGCGAGGCGGTCGGCAGACTCGCGGACAAAGCGGATGAGGGTTTTGGCTTGGTCGTTTTGCATGGGGGCTCGCTGGGCTCGCAGTGCGGGTCGTGGCCAAGTGGCCAACTGAACCAGTGAAGAGGGGGATCGTTGGTCGCTGGGGTATTTCTGGCTGTGTGGCGTGTACGGATCGTCTAAACGCAACAGGGCCACCCGATGAGAGGGTGGCCCTGTTGGATGTACGTTGTGTCCGTGTGAACGGCTTTACGCGCTGCGCTTGGCGTTCAGACGGGCGGTCAGGCGGCTCTTGTAGCGGGCTGCGGTGTTTTTGTGCAGGGCCGGGCCCGAGGCGGCTTGGTCCAGGTCTTTGTAGATGGCGCTGAGTTCGGTCTCGGCCTGCTCGACGCTGCCGTGCAGCAGCGTTTCGTCGAAGGCTTTGATCTTGGTGCGGAAGCCGTTCTTGACCCAGCGGTTGCGGGCGCGGGCTTTGAGGCTTTGCTTGATGCGTTTCTTGGCTTGGACGGAGTTGGCCATGGTGTTGCCTGGTGCGTGGGCCGCGAGGCGGCCGGGAATTCTAATTGGGGACAGGGGCACGGCCCGAAGGGGGCCGGCGACGCCGAGCCGAAGATTATGGCGGGTTCTGCCCGCGGATGCAAGCCCGCTTGCGGCGCGGGGCTGAATCGGGTCCATTGGGGCCCCATGCGGGTTTCTTTCGTGATCATGACTTACAACCGTCGGGCGGTGCTGGCCCAGACGCTGGGACGGCTGCCGGAGTTGATGGCGGGCGAGGGGCTGGCTTCAGGGGATTGGGAGGCGGTGGTGGTGGATAACGGTTCGTCGGACGGGACGGCGGCTTGGCTGGCCAACGCTGCGGCCGAGCCGGCGTCGCGGGTGGTGCCGCTGCCTCTGGGCGAAAACCGCGGCTGTGGGGCCCGAAATGCAGGGGTGGCGGCGGCCCGCGGCGAGGTGGTGGTGTTTTTGGATGACGACAGCTGGCCGCGGGCGGGGACGGTGGTGGCGGCCCTGGCCCACCTGGCGGCCGAGCCTGACGTGGCGGTGTTGGGCGGGCCGGTGTACTTGCCTGGTGGAGGGCAGGACGCTGCGGCGCTGCCGCTGGTGCCGCCGGGCTGCGGGTTGGTGGTGCGTCGTGATGTGTTTCTGGAGGTGGGGGGGTTCGATGCGGGGTTTGTTTACCGGGCAGAGGAGTACGAACTGGTGTTTCGGGTGTTGGCGGCGGGGCACGGGGTGGCGCGCGATCAGGCGGTGAGGTTTGACCACGACAAGACGCAGGTGGCTCGTCAGCCGGCGCGGATCGCGCGGTTGGACCTTCGCAACAACCTGGTGCTGCTGGACCGCTGGTTTGCGGCGCCGCTGGGCGACATGCTGCGTGAAGACTGGCTGGCTCGCTATACCGCGCTGTTGGCTTACGCCGGGGACGCGGTGGATGTGGCGGCGGTGGTGGCGGAGTCCCGCGCTTACGTTGGAGAGGCGCCTCGGGCGTCGGCGCCAACGCCGCTGGGCCCCGGGGCGATCGAGGCGCTGTTTTGTTTTAAGGCGATTGAGCAGGGGCTGGGGGCGTGGGCGGAGCGCTGTGGGGTGCGGCGGGTGGTGCTGCTGGGGTATTCAAAGACGCTGTGGCCGGTGTGGTGGGCGTGCGCGGCGCTGGGGCTTGAGGTGGTGGCGGTGGCGGACGACGGGCCTGCGTTTGCGGGGCTGGACTATCGCGGTGCGGCGGTGATGACGCGGGCCCAGGCTTGCGGGCTGGATTTCGACGGGTGGGCGGTGACCAACCGCAACCCGGCTCAGGGGCCGGGTCTGGCGGCGTTGGTGGCGGGCGACGGGCGGCCGGTGTGGCGTTTGGTGGAGTAAGCGGTAGGCGGCGCGGGGAGGGCTAGGGAAGGTCGGGCGTGTCGGCGAGCAGCCCGAAGCGCGGATCGAGGGTGTGCGCGGCGTCCCAAAGCCCCCAGCGCCAGAGATAGCGCTTGAGCATGACCCAGTGCTCGGCGTCGCGCTCGCTTTCGCAGGCCGGACGTGATGGGTCGGCGGGTTGCTGGTCAAGCGTTAGGAAGCGGCGCTCGATGCGGGCGGCGTCGGTCCGCTGGTGGCGGAGGAACTGTTGGGTGTAGAGAAGCTCGTCGTCGCTGCGGATGTCGCGGCCGAAGAGCTCGGCGGCGAAGTCGGGGCTGAAGCCGGCGATGAGCCAGGCGGCGCGGCCGAGGTTGTATTCGCGTTGAGCTACGTCACGCGGTTGGTAACGGTGATCGTGATCGGCGCGGGCATCGGGGGAGAAGACGATTTGGGCGTTGGCGTGGAAGTTGAGTTTCCACGCCATCTCGATGTCTTCGTAACCGTAGGTGTGAGGGAAATCGGCGAAGCCGCCGAGCCGGCGCGCGTCCGCGGTGTTGAAAGAGAAGTTCAGGCCCACGGCGTGGCGGTAGGTCAACGTCTCGCCGCGCGCCTGTGCGGTGACCGGGTCAAAGAAGACAAGCCCTGAATCGGCCACGACCTGGTCGAACCGTGTGGGACGGTTGGGTTGAACCCAGGGGCTGTGTCCGACCCCGACGGCGGGCCTTGCGGCGGCGTGGATGGCGGTGTGCTCGGCGACGAGCATGGGGTGGGGGACGACGTCGTCGTTGAGTGAGAGCGTGATGGGGGCGGTGGCGGCTTCGAGCAGGGCCTGCCGCGCGGGCATGTAGCCGGCGCGGGGCACGGCGGTGACGGTGAGCTGTGGAAGTGCGCTGGCGAAGGCTGTCTTGAGAGCGCGGGCTTCGGCCGCGTCGCCGCCGTCGAGCGCGACGCGGACCTGGGCGGGGGCGAGGGTCTGTTGCGCAAGCCCTTCGAGGCAGCGGCGGAGCTTGTCGGGTCGGCCGTGGCTGGGGATGAGAACGCTGAGGGGCATGGGAGCACGGTAACGCGCTGCTCGTGGGGGTGATAAGCTGGCCGGCGCGTGGCCTGTGGCCGGCCGAGGCAGGACCGACGGATGCAAGGAGACATGCGATGAGCATCGGACACTGGGTGGAGGCGACGCCGGCGTTGCCGGCGGAAACGCTGTTGGCCGCGGCGGGGGTGGGGCACGCCGCGGAGATCCCGACGTTTACCAAGCCGCACGAGTTGGAGGGCCTTCTGCGCCTGGCGCAGGCGGTGCCCGCGGGCGGCACGGTATTGGAGATTGGATCGTATCTGGGGGCGTCGACGTGTTATCTGGCGGCGGGGCTGTGGGGCCGGGGTGGACGGATTGTGTGCGTGGACACTTGGCGTAACGAGACGATGCCTGAGGGGCTGGACGACACGTGGGCCACGTTTGAGCGCAACACCTCTGCGGTGGCCGGGATGCTGGAGACGCGTCGGCAGCGCAGTTCCGAGTTGTCGAACGCGGGGCTGGAGCGGGGGGTGGACCTGGCGTTCCTAGACGGGGATCACGGCTACAGGGTGACGCGCGGCGACTTCGACCTGGTGGAGCCGCTGGTGGCCGAAGGCGGGGTGGTGGCCTTCCACGATGCGCGGTATTTCCAGGGGGTGTCGCGGGTGCTGGGTGAAGTGCTGGCGACCGGGGACTGGCGTCTGGAAGGGTGCTGCGAGAATCTGAGTTGGGTGCGGCGGGCCGGGTTTGCGAACATGGACCGGGAGGGGCTGGACGCCGACGCAATGTGATCCAGGCGCCGGTGCCTCGCCGATAGCGCTGCGGATGGCCAGCGCGACCACGGACACAATGAGGATTGTTCAACGCGGCTGGTACGCGCCGCGGCGGGGGCGGTTGTGAGCCGCGCTGCTGAGACTCCGGAGGTGTCGGTGCGTCAGGTGGACGCGATGCCTGGTGCGCGTGAGCGGCTGGCGTGCAACCTGGACGCTTTGGCCAAGGTGGACGGGGCGATGGCGGCCCGCTTGCGGGGTGCTGGGCCAGGGGAAGAGGCGTTTGGCTGGGCTGTCCGGGCGTCGGGCTTGGTGGGGCTGGTGGACCCGCGTCTGGACGGACCGGTGACCAGGCCCTGGCCGCCCGAGCGGCAGTTGGAGCAGGTCGGCGCGGCGATGGCCCGGGGTTTTGACCAACGCAGCGCGGTGGTGTGCTTGGGGGTCGGTGATGGGCACGTACTGAACACCTTGGCGCAAGAGGCGAAGTCGTCGCTGGGAATGGCGCGTACGGTCTATGTGGTCGAGCCCGACGCGGCCCTGTTGAGGGCTTGTTTAGCGACCCACGATTGGTCGGGCTCTGGATCGCCGCTGACCGATCCGCGGTTTGTGTGGTGTGTGGGGCCCGGATGGGCGTCACAGGCGCGGCGCAAACGGGCACGCCCGCAATGGCCTACGCCCGAAACCGCGTTGGCGATCGGGCGTACGGCGTACGAGCAGGTGGGGGCCGAATGGCAGGCGCTGGAATCGGTTTTGCTGGCGCAGGATCAAGCGACCGTGGCAGAGATCACGCAACGCTACGCGGGGCGAGAGAGCAGAGCGATGGCGGCGTCGCTGGCTCGGCATCCGGGCGCGCGGCCGGGGCGTGTGATGTTGGTGACCTCGCGGTTCACCACGGTGTTGCAGCACTCATCGCGGCTGATCGCCGAGGCCTTGGAAAGCTTGGGTTATGTCGTTGAGTTCCTCATCGAGGAGGCAGATCACCTGCGTGTTGGCCGTCGGGATCTGGGCAAGGCGATCCAACGCTTTGAGCCGGACGCGATGTTTGTTCTGGATCACCTGCGGCCGACCTTTGGCAAGTGGATTCCAGAGAGCCTGCCGCTCATCTCATGGCTGCAAGACGATTTGCTTCACTTGATGGCAACAGAGGCGGGGGCGTCGGTGAACCGGCGGCAGGTGGTCTTCTCGCATGACCCGGCTTTGTATGTGCATAGCTACGGTTACCCGGCTGCGCAGACGCTGTTGCAGCTCAAGATGGCGCGCGAGAGGCCGGCGGACACAGGGCCGGGGTACGACCACGACATCGTGTTCGTTTCGAACGCGGGGCAGCGCCCCGAGGAAATGATTGCGGCGATGCGGGTGCATGACAACGAGGGCCAGGTGGACGTGGTGTCCCAGGCGGCGCGGCAATTGGTCAGCGATTTTTCTGCCGGCGCGTCGTTTGATGCGGCTGTGGCGGTCGAGCGGTTGTTGGACCAGGTGGCGGCGGAGCGCGGCCTGCAGATCACACCCACGGCTCGGCGTGCGTTCGCCAAGTCGTTGTTCATCGGCGTGGTGAGCCCGCTGTACCGCCAGCAGGCGGTGCGGTGGGCTTTGGCGGCCGCGGAGGAGCGGGGCCGGACGGTGAGTTTGTTTGGCGCCGGCTGGGAGACGAACCCCGAATTTGCAGCCCACGCGCGGGGCACGGTGGCCTACGGGCCGGATTTGGATGAGCTGACCGCGCGCAGCCGCATCAACCTGCAGGTGGTCCCGTACAACTGCCTGCACCAGCGTTTGTTGGACGGGGTCGCGGCCGGGGGCTTCTTTTTGATCCGTGAGCACCCGAGCGATGTGTGGTGCCGTGACGCGGCCGAACTTGAGCTTGAGATTCCGCAGGAAATGCCGGATGACGCGGCGGTGTTGGCGGGTGGGGGCGCGCTGGCCGACCGGCTGCGGGCCATTCGGGCCCGCGCGGCGGGGTTGATCTTGAATGTGCCGGAAAGCGTCATTGGCGATATCCGCCGAGATCGCGCTGCGGGGTTGGAGAACCGTAGCCAGATGCTGCCGCGTCACGACGATGTGACATTTACCGATGCGGCTTCCTTGCGCCGCCAGATGGGGCGTTGGCTGGACGCTCCCGAAGATCGGGCGGCGGTCATTGCTGAGCAGCGTGCCCACGTGCTTGAGCACTGCGGTCACCGCGCGGGGATGCGGAATTTGATGGATCGGGCCGCGTCGGTGCTGGCGCTGGCGGACTGAGGGTTTAGGCCGGGTGCGAGCGCAGCGGCTGAGGCACGCTGATGCCCGCGGCGAGTCGCATCGTGGGGGCGGGAGGTCGCAGCTCGGGCCGGCGGGCCGCCGCGGTGGCGAGCTCAACGGCGCTGACCGGCAGGTTGCCCACCCGTTCGACAACGATCGATGCTGCCAGGGCTCCCAGGTACGCGGCTTGGGGTTCGGTCGCCCCGGCGCCGCGGGCCAGCACGGTGGCGGCAAGCAGTGCGTCGCCGGCACCCACCACATCGACCGCGTGGCCGGCCAATGAGGGCAGGTGTTCGCTGCGCAGGCGGTGGTCAAACCAGTGGGCGGGGTCGGGGTCGCGGGGGTAGAACAGCACCATGCCGCGCTTGCCCATGGTGGTGAGCAGGCAGGGTACGTTGAGTTCTTGCATGACCGCCGCGGCCACCGAAGGAAGCGATCCGTCGAAGTCGCCGGCGATGCTGCGTAGTTCGTGTTCGGTGGGGGTCAGCAGTTGGCAGCCGCGCATGGCCTTGAGCGAGCGCCGCGGCCCCGAGACGTCGCCGGCGATCAGCGGTACGCGATGGCCGTTGGGGCCCAGCCGCTCGATCAAGGGCCCGACGGTGCGCGGGCTCAAGGTGCCGTAGCCAAAGTCGGCCAAGATGACCGCGTCTAGGCCGTCGCCTGCTGCGGCGGTGGCGTCGGCGGCGGCCAGCAGCGCGGCCTCGCCGGCCGAGTCCAGGGGCTGGGGTACGCCGTGGTTGACCTTCAGCAGCTTCTGGCCGTCGGCGACGTAGCGCTGTTTGCTTGGCAGGCTTTCGCGGACGCGCAGCCAGACCGGGGTGACACCCAGGTTTTTCAGCGTTTGGTCCATCTCTTGGGTGGTGGCGTCGTTGCCGCCGGCGGAAATCAGCGTGGCTTGGCCGCCGAGTTTTTGCACGTGGGCGGCCAGCACCGCGGCGGCGCCGGGATAAACCGAGGCGTGGCTGGGGCTCACGCTGAGCACGGGGGCTTCGTCGGCGCAGCGCGCCGACTCGCAGAAGCTGTAGCGGTCGCAGAGCGCGTCGCCGATGACCAGCACCCGCTGGCCGCGCATGCGTATCAGGGTTTGGGCCACAAACTGCGTGTTCAGGCCCCAGCGTTCGCACGAGGCGGCCAAGCGGTCGTCCATGTCCAGCCCGGCCGTGTCACTCCGCTGTCCGGACCGTTCGGCCCTTTGCAGGTTTTCCAGTAGCGTGGTGGAACTGAAGGTGACCCCGCCGCTGGAAAACAGCACGCGGCCGCCGCCGGCCTCGACCCTGGCCCGCTCGCGGGCCAGGCCCGGGTGGTCGCTGTGCTCGTATTCGCTGCCCTTCACATAGAGGTCGGGCCGCAGGGCATCGATCACCGGCTCGGCGGTGGGCCCGTCGGCGATGACCACGTGATCGACGAACTCCAGGGCGGCAAGGTTTTCGGCCCGGTACTGCTGGGGGATGTAGGGCCGGGTGCCGTCGGATTTCTCGATGGCGTCGTCGCCGGTGAGGCTGACCACCAAGATGTCGCCGTGCTGGCCTGCGGCCTGGAGGTAGCGCACGTGGCCGGGGTGGACGATGTCGAAGCAGCCGTGGCACAGCACCACGCGGCGGGCGGCGCTGCGGTGGCCGTCGGCCAGGGCTTGCAAGGCTTCCAGGGGCACGATCTTGCGGTGGAGCTCGATCTTCATACTAAGGTCTGCCATCAAGGAGTTGAGGCGTTTGCCAGGGAGGCGGGGCCTGTTGGGAGGCCCCGTGGGCCCACAGGTCCTATAAATCGGTGGGTGAGTGCGGTCAGCAACACAATCGGAGCGTCGTCGGGCCAGGGTTTACCCGTGGTGGGAGCCGCGTGGCCGCGCTGGAAGGGGGGGGGCGCGGCCTGCGCGGGGCCTGGGATCCCACCACCTCCTTCTTGACCCCGTCCAGAGCGACGCTTACATTGGGTGGTTCGCTAGTGGGCATGGGGCTCGCCAGCGACTTGAGGACGACCGGATGCTGCACACAGCTTCGATCATCGCGACGGAACGGTCCCACCGGTAATGGGTGCGCTGCACCTCTACGCCCGGTTGGAACGCTCCACTTCAACGCCCCGGCTTGCGCCGGGTCGCTCTCCGCAAGGGGACGTGTTGATGGCCTGAGGCCCGCGGGTATCCCGTCGTCTCGTGGACCTGTCTATAGGGACAGGCCTGGCGAGAACCTCAAGCCACGCGAAAGCGTGGTTTTTTCGTGGACTTGCATCTGGATCTGAACGCAGATCCACCCCCGGAACCGAACACCCGCCCCTGATTGGGGCGCACAACCAAATAGCCGGCCGCGCCGGCCCCCAAGGACAACGACTGATGAACGGCTCTGAAATGCTACGCCTGATCGATTCGATCTCCCGCGACCGCAACGTCGACAAGGAGACCCTGCTGACCGACCTCGAGCAGGCGATGGTGTCTGCTGCACGTAAGCACTTCAACGCCGAAGAAACCGACGACTTCACCTGCGAGATCGACCGCTTCAACGGCGAGATCAATGTGTTCCGCGGCGAGGACTTCATCCCGCTCGAAGAGATGGGCCGCATCCCCGCCCAGACCGCCAAGCAGGTGATGATCCAGAAGTTCCGCGAAGACGAGCGGGCCAGCATCTACGACGAATTCATCGACCGCGTGGGAGAACTGGTCACCGGCCAGGCCCAGCGTTACGAGGGCGGCAGCCTGGTCGTGCAGATCGGCCGCGCCGAGGGCTTCATGCCCCGCAGCGAGCAGATCCCCGGCGAGCAGCACCAGCCCGGCGAGCGCGTGCGCTGCCTGATCCTGGACGTGCGCGAGCAGGGCAACCAGGTCAAGATCGTGCTCAGCCGCGGTGATCCAAAACTGATCCAGCGTTTGTTTGAAGTCGAAGTGCCCGAGGTGGCCGAGCGCATCATCGAGATCCGTGCCATGGCCCGCGAGCCGGGGCACCGCACCAAGATCGCCGTGGCCAGCACCGACCAAAAGGTCGACGCCGTGGGCGCGTGCGTCGGGGTGCGAGGCAGCCGCATCCGCAACATCGTTGATGAACTGGGCGGCGAAAAAATCGACATCGTCCGCTGGAACGAGAGTTCTCAGCTGCTGATCCAAAACAGCCTGAAGCCCGCCGAAGTCGCCGAAATCAGCCTCTGCTTCGAGCTGGGGCGGGCCACGGTGGTGGTGCCCGAAGACCAGCTCTCGCTGGCAATCGGCAAGCGCGGTCAGAACGTGCGTCTGGCGGCACGCCTGACCAACTGGGACGTCGACATCCTCACGCCCCACGAATTCACCCGCAGCCTCGACACGCTGGAAGAAACACTCAAGACCATCCCCGATATCGCAGAAGACCAAGTGGACCGCCTGGCTGCACTGGGTGTGATCAGCGTCTTCGATATCGAAGAGGTGGGCCCCGAATACCTGGCCGAAACCATGAGCATCGATGAGGCCAAGGCCATCGAAGTCATCGGTATCTGTGGCGACCGCGCGAAGGTCGTGGCCGAAGAACAGGCCAAGGAAAAGATCGAAACCGAAGCCCGCAAGAAGGCCGAGTGGGAGGCCCAGCAGGCCGCCCTGGCCGCGGGTGGCGGCGGCATCGACGACATCTTGGGTGGCGGAGCCAGCTCCGCGGCTCAGGCGGTGGTTCCCGATGCGGGTGCGTCGATCGTTGACATGATCGAACAGCGTAATGATGAAGCCGCCCAAGGCGACTCAGATCAGACAGAGGCTGTGTCCGAAGAGGCCACGCAAGAGCCTGAGTCAGAAACCGCTCAGGCGGCTGATTCTGAAGCCGATCCTGAGGCCGAGGCTTCAGAATCTGAAAGCACACCGGCGGGTTAACCCCCGCCTTGTCCCCGACGCCGGTGCCTCGCACCGGCCGTGAGATGCCAGGGCCGTTTAGCCCTGCCCGTCTCGACCGTCCCTTCCGCGGCCGATGGCCGCTGATGAAACCCGGAGCCTGTTTTGGCCAAGAGTACGACCAAGTCCCTGCGCGTTCACCAACTCGGCAAAGAGCTGGGAGTCGGCAGTAAAGCGATCATCGCCAAGTGCGAAGCCGAAGGTGTCCCGGGCATCACCAGCCACCAGTCGGTGGTGAAGCTGGGGCTGGCAGCCACCGTGCGCGAATGGTTCGCCGACGCGGCGGGTATTGAAGCCGCGGGCACGGCAGTGGAAGAGTCGGAAAAGATCGATCCTGAAAAGCTCAAGAAGCCGCGCCGCAAGGCCGCAACCAAAGCCAAGGCCAAGCCCGCCGTCAAGGTCAAAGAAGCAGACGAGCCAGCGCCAGCCGAGGAAGAAGCCCCCAAGCCCAAGAAGCGCCCCACCCGGCGCAAGCCGGCCGCGACCGCTCCGGTCATCGATGCGGCCCCGGCCTTGGATCCTGTGGACGCCCCGGCCCCGGCCGCGGCCGAACCAGAAGTTGTGGCCCCGGCCGCGGAAGCCGCGGAGGCCGCCCCGGCTGCCCCAGCCCCCGACGCCGCGCCGGTCCCGGCCGTCGCCGAGGTGGTTGCTCCCGTTCTTAAGCAAGAAGTGCCCGACGTCATCACGCCTGCGGGTGTGCAGAACGTGCCAGATCGCCCCGATTCGGTGACCCCCGCCGGCGAGCAGATGGCCACCCCGGTCAAGGCCGTCATGAAGGGCCCCAAAGTCATCCGCATCGAAAAGCCCGAGCCCGATCGTGCCCCGCGTCCGCGGCGCACCGGTGGTCCTGGCGGCGGCCCTGGCGGACCTTCGGGCACCCGCCCGGGCGAGGTCGCAGGCATCTCGCGGTCACGTGG
>JALZVY010000100.1 GCA_023300125.1 Phycisphaera sp. | reverse complement strand
CAGGGCCACGCGGGCGGGCCACGACGCGTCGCCCAAGGGCATGAACCAGCGCTTGAGCGCCGTGGTCCCTGGCCCCGGGGCCGCGGCCAGGGTGGCGGTGACCAACACCAGCGCCCCCAGCCCCGCGGCCAGCCAGCGCCCGGTGGGCGCGGGGTTGACCATCTCTTTGAGGTGGCGATTCAGCCCCGCGGCCTGGGCCGCGCGGCCCGTGCGGGCCAAGGCCGTGGCAGCCAGCGATGCGGTCAGCGCCGAAGCCTGGGGCGGGGCGAAGCGCGTGGGGCTTTGTTCAAATTCCAGCGCACTGACCAGCCGACCACGCAAGGCCGGCACCCGGTCTTCAAGCCGCCGGGCCAGCCCCGCCCGCGCCGGACGAAAGCGCCAGGCCCGCACCAAACCCGGCCCTAGCCGCCAGATGCCCACGCCCAGCAGCACCCCGCCCAGCACCAGCCGCACCGCCCCGGGCAGCCGCAGCCAGTAGTCCAGCGGCCCCAGCACCGCCAAAGCCGCCACCCCCGCCCCAAACCCCGCAGACACCCGCTGGGTCAGCAGCATGCGCCGCGCTCGGCGGGCCACCTGGTCAAGCTGTTGGGCAAGGTTCTGCATGAACATTCAAAACAAAGAAAAAGAAGGCTTGCTCGCTCAAGGTTCCGACGTCGAACGTCGAGCTTCAAATCTTCCTAAGCCAATTGGATCAGGCGTCGGCCGATCCACTCTACGGTGACCAGCAGCAGGATCAGTGCCAACACCAGCGGGGCCCGGGTCAGCGGCTCGCTTACATCGTTCACCCGCGTGCGGGCGAGGTTCGGGATCCGCCCGGGCTGGGCCAGGGTGTGAAGTTGGTCCAGCTCGATCACCGCCCCGCCGGTGCCGTCGGCCAGCGCCCCAAGGCGCGCCCGGTCCGCGGCCACCACGCGCCGCTCGTCGTCCACGCGGTCCACGTCCACCCGCACATTCAGATTCAGGTCGGCCAGGGCCGGCTCGGTCACCACAAACTCCACCGCGTCCGGGCCCGAGGCCTCAGCCCGCCAGCGTCCTTCCCACGCCGCGGGCCCGCCGCCGGTGCCCGGGCCAGGTCGCAAAACCACCTCCCCCAGCGCAGCGCCAGAACCCGCGGCGCGCACCTGCACCCGCACCCCCGCCAGCCCGCGGGCATTCAAGCCCGCGTCGCGACTGCTCAGGGTCAGCACCAGCGTGCCCCCCACCGCCAAGCGGCGGGCCGAGGCTTCAAAGCCCACCGCCTGTTCGCCCCGACCCGCGGCGGGTCGGCCCAGCAGGCGCACCAGCTGCACCCAAAAGCGTTCAAACAGCGCCTCACCCCGACCCAGGCGCAGGCGCCAGGTCTCGTCGGTGGCCACATAAAGACTGCGTCCCGCGCCGTAGCGCATCTGAACCACCAGCGGCGGCGCCTCCAGGTCCGACCCTGCGTCACCCAGCGGCAGCGCCCGCGCCAGCACCTCGGCGGTGGGTTTCAGCGGGCCGGTGTCCTGAGCATAGCGCAGCGCCGACCCACCGCCCACCACGGGCGCGGTCTCGGGCGCGGTGTCGCCGTCGTCTTCCAATAGCCGCAGCACACTCAAAGCCTCGGCCAACGGCGTGGGCGCAATCGCAAACCGCGCCGCGGGAGCCGGGCCCACCGACTCGGGCCGCAGCATCGGCAGCAGGTCTTCCAAGCCCGACGCACCCCAGGCCGCGGGGGTCGCACCCGCCCCACCCACCCAGAGCAGCCCCGCCCCGCCGCCGCTCACACGTTCGCGCAGCTGGGCCACCGCCGCCTCACCCAGGGCCTCGGGCGGCAGGTCCCCCAGCACCACCACGTCGTAGGCGTCCCACTCCTCCGCGCCCGCAGGCAAACGCGTGATGGGCGTGTCGCCCTCCTGGGCAAAGGCGGCGTCGGCGCTCAGCAGCAGCACACTCACGTCGATCGACGCCTCGCGCAGCAGCATGTTTTTGAGATAGCGGTACTCCCAGCGCGGCCGGCCCTCGACATACAGCACCCGCAGCGGCCGATCGATCAGCTCCACCGTGAAGTCAGCGCGGTTGTTGGCCTGGTTCAGCTCGTCGGCGTCGCGGGTTGCGGGTGTGTCAGACACCAGCTGCACCGCCCAGGCCTGCGGCCCGGGTTCCGCCCCGCGCCCCACCAGCCGCACCGGCGTGTCGAAGGCTTGCACTGTTTTTTCATCCAGCACCTCGTCGGTGGCGGTGTCCACCAGCTGCACGCGGTAGTCCGCGGGGTTGGCCGGTTGGTCCGCCGCGCCGCCGGTGGCGGTCACACGCAAGCGCACCGGCACCGCGTCGTTGACAAAGCCCACGTCTGGGGGTTCGACCCGCACCACCGCCAGGTCGCGCGGGGGAAACTCGGCGCCCAGGGCCACGGCATACACCGCCGTGCCGCGGCGGTTGACCCGCGCCAGCAGTTCGGCCCCTGTGGCGTCGGTGCTTTGACCGTCGGTGAACACCACCACCCCCGCCAGCGCGCGGCCCGGGTGGGCCCGCAACACCGCGTCGATGCCGGCGCCCAGGTTCGACGCCGGCTCGCCTGCGGCCGGCCACGCCGCGGGGTCGGCGCCCGGCAGCGCCACGGTGGCCGCGCCAAAGCCCCACCACGCCACCTCGCGGTCGCGGCCCAAACCCTCGGGGCCAAAAAGGTCGGCGTGATCAAACAGCGCCTGATTGAGCGCCGCCTCACGCGAGCGCGGGCCAGTCTCGCCCAACGGCGGCGGCAAGTCGGTCAGGCCCAGCGAAGCGCTGCGGTCCACCAACACCGCCAGAAGGTCTGGCTCCACGGTCTCGTCGCTGCGTACCCACTGCGGCCCGGCCAGCAGCGCCGCCAACAACAACAAAAGCAGCGCCCGGCAGGCGGCCAAACCCAAGCGGGCTGCCCGCGACCCGGTCATCCGGCGGTACGCCATCCAGGCCAGCACCCCCGCGCTGGCGGCGATGAACAACCACGCCCAAGCCAAAGATG
>JALZVY010000099.1 GCA_023300125.1 Phycisphaera sp. | reverse complement strand
CCGGGGGCGAAGAACGCCCCGGCGAGCAACGCCAGCATGAGGACCATTCGGATACGTGATTTGCCCAACATTCCCATGGGTTCGAACTCCGGTTCTTGGGGTGATCCCGACGCGGTGGCGGCGAGATGGGGGTGAGGATGGCCTCGCCGGCGGCGGGGCCTGGCTCCGCGTCCCCGAAGTGGGGAACATTCGCGGTGCCAAGAGAGATCTGAAAAACGGGTGCCCCACAAGGGCACCCGCGTGGTGCCCCCCACGAAAAACGCGGGAGGCGGCCTGCTTCGGGTTGTGGCCCCGGTGGGGGGCACTGGTAGGGATTGCAAGGTCTGTGCCGCGCCAAGCCCGGGGGGTGGGTGAAATGCGTGCGATGGGGCTGAAACAGGGCGAAACGCTGTTTTTTGAACAAAAAACGGCGTTTTTTTGGACTCGGTGGATGGGGTGCCGCGGTTTGACGGCGCGAGGGTGTGCCTGCTTGCTGCGCGCTGAAGCGTCAGCGGGGTGAATGTGCCTAAAAAAAGCGCAGTCGAATTCGATTCACAGGCTGCGGGTGGTTCGGGGGTGGGCGCTGAGGCGGCGTGATCAATGTTCGCTTTTGGGGCGATGGGGGAACTGGGGCGATGGGCTGCGGTTGGGGGCGACAGGCCCGGGCAGTTGTTTTAGAGTGGCTGGTGGTCCGGGATACACGCCGTGCATCCTTCGGGTCTTGGTCTGTTGCGGTCTGTCGCGGAGTGATGTGGTGATGATGATTTTGTCTGGTGTTGCGTCGTTTTCAGCGAGCCGGCGGCGGCTGATGGGGTGGGTTTGCGTGGGGGTGTGGCTGGGCGGAGCGCCCGGTGGGTGGGCGCAGGAGGCTGTGGCGCCTGCGGCAGGGGCTGGGGTGGTGCTGGAGGTTGCCTCTGAGGGGGCCCCAGAAGCTGCTTCAGAAGGGGACGCGCAGATCGATCCGGAGGTCGCGGCGCAGTCGCTGTGCTTGAAGGGTTTGCTGGGCGAGGTGTCGGCGGTGCGGCAGGCGACGCTTCAGGGGCCGGTGTGGGGGTTCGAGCCTGGGCCCGGCCGCGCGTTGGTGGTGCTGCCGATTGCGATTGACCCCGAGGTGTCGGGGCTGATGCTGGATGCTCCGGCGTTTTCGGTGCAGTCGGCGCGCTTTGTGGGGTGGATGCTGCCCGACGCGGTGCAGGCGGTGCGGGGCGATTCGGGTGATCGGGTGCCGACCGACGCGCAGGTGCTGGATTTGAATCGGCTGCTGGCCGCCGCGGACGGCGAGGCCCAGGTGATGGGCAAGGACGATGAGGTGATGGCGCCAGGCGCTGAGTTGCCTGCGGGTGTTCCGCTGATGGCCCGCTCGCTGGAGCTGCTGCCCGACGGGCGGGTGGGTTGGATGATGAGCCGGTCGCTGCCGGGGCAGGTGCGGGCCTCGGCCAATCCGCCCACGCCGTTGGATGGATACCGCTTGAAGCTGGACCCTGAGCAGGTGCGGGCGATGAAGCCCGAGCGGCCGTCGCGCCCGGCGCGGGAAGTGGGCGAGGACCGGCGGGCTTATGACTTGCGGGTGCGGCAGGGCAATGAGGTGTTCCGCTCGCAGAGCACGGGCTTTCGGGGGATGACCGCGGCGGTGCGGGCGCTGCCGGATCGTTTTGAGATGAAGCGGCCTGCGGTGGTGGGCGCGGTGTTTGAGGCCAGTGATTCGGGGGACCTGGTGGTGCGTGGTCATGAGGCGGGGCGCTGGCCGGTGCCGCGTGAGATCCTTGCGTCGTTGGGGCGGATGGCTTCGGCCCGCGGGGCGACGCGATCGCGTGGGGCGACGCCGGGTTTAACCGCGGAGCAGGCTTCGGATGTGAGGCTGCTGCGCGATGTGGTGGCGCATGGTCATCCGTGGTCTGAGCGGGCTGCGGCGCTGGCGCTGGCGGGATCGGGTTATTTGGTGCTGACCGGCCCCGGGGACGATGACCCGGTGGCCGGGGTGGCGCAGGGCTTGTTGGCTTCGGAGGATCCGGTGGTGCGCAACCGCACGGTGCATGCGCTGGCGCGGTTGGAGTCGCCCACGCCCGGGGTGGTGGGGCTGCTGGCTCAGGCGTCGGCGGGGGGCGCTGGCCCGGCGGTGGATGCGGTGGCGGTGCGCATGTATTTGGCGATGCAGATGGCCGGGGAGGCGGGTGAAAGTGCTCGGGGATCGGCGGCAGATCCGGCGGCGGCGGTTCGGGTGGTGGACGCGGCGAACAAGATGCTGGGGGCTGTGGATGGCCCAGACCCCGCAGCGGTGGTGCGTGAGGTGCTTGGGGCTGCGGGCCGCAGCGGCCTTGAGGCGGCGGCGCTGATCGAGGGGGTGCGTTTTGCGGGCTTGTCGGCGGATCGCTTCGCGGCGGCGGCGGGGGCGGTGGTGGACTCGGCGGCTCTGCACCCGGCGGTGGCGGGCGGGTGGCTGAACCGGCAGATGCTGGGTTCGGCGGATCGCGGGCAGGTGGAGCAGACGTTGGATTTGCTTAACGCGGTGCCTGCCGCGGCGGAGGGCGACGGCGCGGCGGAGGATGCGGGCATGGGCTTGCCGTTGGATTCGGTACGTCATGCGCTGTTGGGGGTGTTGCGATCAGAAGACGCGGCGCTGCGGGCCAAAGGGTGGCAGGCGCTGCGGTGTTTTGAGCTGACCGAGGCTGACCGCCGCGCGGCGGCGGACGCGACAGACGCCGCGGACGACGGCCCGGTGCAGGCGCTGGAGGCGCTGCTGGATGCGGGCTTGGTCACTGCGGGCACGCCCGAGTCGTTGGTGCCGTTTTTGGGGGTTCAGTCGGAGCGGGATCCGGTGGGCGCGGCGGTGACCCGGGCCTTGGTGCGGGTGGTGGCTCAGGGCGATGCGCGGGCTGGGCGGCTGGCGGCGCAGGCCTTGGTGGGGTCTACGCGGCGGGTGGCTGCGGCGCTGGATGCACTGGACGCCGACGGCCGGGGCCGTTTTGCGGCGCGGCTGTATGACCGCCTGGCGCAGGGCCTGATGCCGGCAGCGGGGCTGATCCGTGCCGAGGGCTCGGCGCAGACCCGCTTTTTGGCCGAGGAACTGGCCCAGGGGCGCACGCCCGACGCGGCGGCGTGGGCCAAGGCCGCGGGCGGTGAGCAGACGCTTTACGGCCACGCGACGGGATCCGATGATGCGCTGGCCCGCGGGGCGATCGCGGCCCTGGCGGCGGCGGCCGGGGGCGACACGACCCATCAGTTGGCGGCGGTGGCGGCCTTGGATGGGCGGCGCGCGGCGATGAGCCCTGCAGAATTTGGCCAGGCGTGGGCCCAGGTGCGGCAGGTGATTTTCACGGCGCGGCTGGCCCAGGCCGCGGGCGCGTACCGCTTGGTGGTGACGTTGCGGGGCCAGCGCCCGGCGACGGCCGACGGCGGGGGGTTGGCTTCGGACCCGGTGTTGGGCACCGACCCCGCGGCGGCGGCCGACAAGACCGATGCGCAAGGGCAGGACGTGCCCGAAGAGTCGCATGTTTTGGGCGTGGTGGAGTTGATCGCCGACGGGGGCACGGTGCGGCTGGGGGCCGGCACGCCGGAGATCACCGTGCCCGATGACCGCCTGGCGATCCGGCTGCCCAGCCCCGGAGATCTGAAAGACCTGCAGGTCGATGCGTTGCAAGACCTGCCGCTGGAGCGCATCGAAGGCCCGCTGGATTTGTTGCCCGACGGGCAAGGCGGCTGGGCGGGCGGGGCGGACCTGGTGGACGGGCGCCGCTTTGAGCTGCGTTTGGAGCCGCGCCTTGAAGACCAAGACCAGACGGCTACGCCCGCAGCAGAGAAGGCGCCCACCGCGTCAGAGAAGTAGTTCCGACTCGGGGGCCACCGCGTTGGGCAGCTCGATTTCCGCGAGGTCTTCGGGGTAGATGGCGGTGGTCTGCTTGATCTCGATGGTGGCGTTGACGGTGCCCTCGGCGGTGCGGGGCACGGTGACGCCGCGGGATTCGAGCCAGCGGGCGCCGCGTTCGGTTTGCAGCTGCTTGCTGCTGGCGGGGCTGTCGACTTCGATTTTTCCGTCGACGTCGGCGTTTTTGACCGGGGCAAATTCGTCGACCCGGTCGGTCTCGTAGAGGACCGAGGCGCTGGTCATGGGCAGGGCGTCGAAGACAAAGGTTTCGAGCTTGACCGCGTTGGGGGTGGTGGGGCTGACGGTGTTGCCCGTGGCGGGGTCGTAGAAGGGGACCTTCTTTTCGGCGCGGTTGAAGGGCAGGCTGAAGCCTTGGCTGCCGGTGTTGAGGGTTTCGACGAAGTCGGTGCGGATGGCGTGCAGGGCGATGCTGCCGGCGCGGAAGCGCAGCTCGCCGTCATCGGTTCGCTGCTCGGCGAGTTCGTCGGGCAGGTTGCTGTATTCGATGACGGTCATCTTGCCTTTGACCATGCAGAAGTTGCCGAGCTTTTCTTTGGGGAAGGCCTTGGGCAGCATCTTGCTGGACATCTGGGCGTCGTCGAGTGTGTGCAGGCCGATGAACAGTGGGTCGAGCATGCGGACGATGGGGTTGTCGACCTGGGTGTAGCTGATCTGCTCGACGCCGCGTTTTTTCATGTCGGCGATTGCGCCGCTGGTCCAGAGGGCTTTGAGCGAGCCGCCGTGGCCGTTGGGTGAGAGGGCCAGCTGGTGGGGGCTGGAGAGCAAGACCTTGTAGGTGGCCATGTCGATGGCGGGCATCATGGCCTGGGGGAAGATCATGATGTTGGCGCGGTCCAGGCCGAAGTAGTTGTTCTCTTCGAAGGTCGCGCGGGTGGCTGCGTCGTTGATGGGGCTGGTCATCACGTACCAGGGCACGGGGGCGCCGTATTTCTCTTCGGCTTTTTGCAGGTATTCCGCGAAGCAGGCGAAGAGGGTGAGCCCGCGGATGGGCGTGGCGGGGAAGGTGCCTTTGGGCCCGTCCCAGCCCAGGCGGGTGCCTTGGCCGCCGGCGACGGTGAACGCGGCGACTTTGCCTTCGGCGATGAGGGTTTCGCCGTGGGTGCGGGCCTGGGCGTAGCGCGGCTTGTCGCTGTCACGCGGGGTGTGGGCGTACCACGGGGCGGGCTCCAGGCCTTCGGGGATGCTGAAGGTGGGGGTTTGCTTGACGTGGGTTTCGATCAGCCGGGTGACCTCGGGCCAGTCGATGCCTTGGACCTCGGACAGCAGCGTGTCTTTTTGATCGTCGGTGAGGCTGTCGTAGTGGGCGAGCACGTGGGACTGGCCTGCGGCGTCGAGGGTGGCGTGGGCGGCGGCGTGGCGTTCGTCGAGGGTGGGCATGGTGTGGCTTGGGGTTGGGGGCGCAAGGAGGCCGGAAAAGGCGTGAGGGTCCTATCGTCAATCAAAGGCTTTGCAACTGATTCGAGACGATGCCGCAAGGGAGCCTTGGCTCGCGGTGGTGTGCGTCACAGCCTACCCCGACGCGGGCACGTGGTGGACGGCGCGGGCGACAAAGAAAGGCCCGAGTTTTTCGAGGTACTGGCTGGTTTGCACGGTGCCGCGCATGGTCTGCACGAGCTGGCTGAGCGGGGCCAAGGCCTTGCCGGTGAGGCCGATGACGAAATCGTTGTCGTTGGGGTCCAGGCCGTGGCAGGCCAGGCGGATGTCGTGGGCGTGGTCGCTGCCGCCGAAGCGCATGCCGATGGTGCCGTGCTCTTTGAGGATTTCTTTTTGTTCGTCGTCGGGCAAGCGGTTGAAAGCGCCTGCCCGACGCAGGGGGTACCACACGACCCAGGGCCAGTCGGGGTTGAGTGCGGTGCGGGTGGGGCGGTGGAGCAGGGTTTCGTCGAGGTCGCGCTCGTAGCCGATGGTGTAGGAGCGCCCGAGCATGGTGAAGCTGGGCAGTGGCGTGAGGGCGGCGAAGGCCCGGGCCCGGGCCTGGGCGCGGGTGGCGTCGACCAGCTGCTGGGGATCGGTGGACCAGGTGAGCACCCCGACGCCGCGGGGGTCGTTGACCGCTTCGTAGAGCACGGCGCCGTGGTGGGGGCTGGCCGAGGCGTCTAGGGCGTCGCGCAGGGGTGCGAGGGGGTCGGTGTTGTCGCTTGGAACGTTGGTGCTGTCGGACGGAGCGT
>JALZVY010000098.1 GCA_023300125.1 Phycisphaera sp. | reverse complement strand
GTGAGCACCATGACCGGGCTGAGCGTGCAGCGCAACAAGGCGGTGGTGGGCCAGAACGCCTTTGCCCACGAGAGCGGTGTGCACCAAGACGGCATGCTGAAAAACCGCAACACCTACGAGATCATGGACCCCGAGAGCATCGGCGTGCCCAAGAGCAAGCTGGTGCTGGGCAAGCTGTCGGGCCGCGCGGCCCTGGCCGACCGGCTGGTCGAGCTGGGCCACAGCGTGGACGAGCCGACGCTGCAGCGGGTGTACGAGGGTTTTAAGGCGCTGGCCGACAAGAAAAAAGAGGTCTACGACGAGGACATCGAGGCGATCTTGGATCAGGCCCAGGACACCGACCGGGCGGTGTTTGTGTTGGACAGCTTTCAGGTGACCAGCGGCACCAACGCGATTGCCACCGCGACGGTGGTGGTGACCGACGAAAGCGGCAGCACGCAAACCGACGCGGCGACGGGCGACGGCCCGCTGGACGCCATCTTTTCAGCCATCCAGCGGATCACCGGCGTGGACGTGACGCTGGAGGACTACCGCACGCGGGCGGTGACCGGGGGCAAAGACGCCCAGGGCGAGGCGACGGTGCGGCTGAGCCACCACGGCCGAAGCGTGCGCGGCCGCGGGGTGTCGACCGACGTGATCGAGGCCGCGGCGCTGGCGTATCTGGGGGCGATCAACCGCGTGCGCACCAGCGAGGCACGCGCGGTGGCCGCCACGACGCCGGTGGACGATGGCGACGCAGTGGGGCCGTGAGCGGAGGCTGTGGCCTTGGCCGGGGCGACCGCAGGGCTGACGTCGAGCCAGAGGGTGTTCGGGGTTCGGGGGTGATTGAACGCCGGTCGCTGGGGTGATCTGCGCGTGAGGGGGTGGGGCGGCCTATGTTTTCGGACGGTGGTGCGGCCGGTCGATAAGCCTAGTGTTCGTGTTCCGTAGCCTGCTGGAACATGGAGCCCATTCCTCAGGGAGTCAGACGCCTCGTGATCCACTCTTCATCTTCATCGTCGTCCGCTGCTGCGGACGCTTCGCCCGCCGAGCGCTCATCCGCTGCCGAGGCCGAGGTCAAACACTTCGTGGTCGACACCAACGTGCTGCTGCACAACCCCGGGGCGCTGCGCATGTTCGCGGACAACCACGTGGTGATCCCGTTCACGGTGCTCGAAGAGCTGGACAAGTTCAAGAAGAACAACGACGACGTGGGGCGTAACTGCCGCGAGGTGATCCGGCAGCTGGACCGCCTGCGTGAGCGGGGCAAGCTGGCCGAAGGTGTGCAATGGAATGGGCATGGCGGCACGATCCGGGTGGCTTTTGCCAAGCCCGAGCGGCCCGATGCGCTGCACGAAGAAGCGCCCGACAACCGGATTATCTCGGTGGCTTGGGGGCTGCATCAGGCGGGCAAGCGGGCGGTGATGATCAGCAAGGACATCAACGTGCGGCTGAAGGCCGACGCGCTGGGGGTGCCTGCGGAAGATTTTGAAGCCCAGAAGGTCGACAGCGACCGGCTGTACCGCGGCTACTGCGAGCTGGAAGCGACCGGGGCCTTGATCGATCAGATGTACGAAGAAAAGCAGCTGATGCTCGAAGAATTGGTGGCCGACGTGGCCCAGGCCGCGGGCGACACGTCCGAGGGTGAGCGTTCGGAAGCGTCGGTGTCGATCGAGCCCAACGAGTTTGTGCAGCTGCGCGGCCGCGACGACGCGTCGCACACGGCCCTGGCCCGGCGGCTGGCGGATACCGACCACTTGATCCCGGTGCATGCGCCCCGGCGGTCGACCTACGGCGTGGTGCCGCGCAACATGCAGCAGACCATGGCGGTGGACTTGCTGTTGGACGACGAGATCAAGCTGGTGAGCCTGCTGGGCACCGCGGGCACGGGCAAGACGCTGCTGGCGATTGCCGCGGGCATGCAGAAGGTCTTCGGCGATCAGACCTACGACAAGCTGCTGGTGGCGCGGCCGATCATGCCCATGGGCCGCGACATCGGCTACTTGCCCGGAGACAAGGACGAGAAGCTTTCGGCTTGGATGCAGCCGATTTTCGACAACCTGGAGTATTTGCTGAGCAGCCGCGGGGTGGGCGGCCAGCAGGCCGACAGTAAGCCCGCCGAGCAGCGGATTCAGAACCTGATGGCCGGCGGCAAGCTGGTGCTGGAGCCGCTGACGTATATCCGTGGCCGATCGATTCCCAACCAGTTTATGATCGTGGACGAGGCGCAGAACCTCACGCCGCACGAGGTGAAAACCATTGTGAGCCGTGTGGGCGAGGGCACCAAGATTGTGCTGACCGGCGACGCGGCCCAGATCGACAATCCGTATCTGGACGCCAGCAGCAACGGCATGAGCTATCTAATCGAGCGCATGCGCTCGGCCGGGCAGGTGGGCCACGTGACGCTGGCCAAGAGCGAACGCAGCGAGCTGGCCAGCCTGGCGGTGGACTTGTTGTGACCCGGCGCGACGCGGGGCTGGCAGCCACGGCCACGCGGGTGTAAGGCTTAGAATCCTCGAATGGAAGACGCTTCTGTGACATCGGACCCCGTGGCCCGGGCCGCTTCAACCCCACCGCGTCGCCGCTGGCCGCGGCGGCTGGGGGTGGGTGTGGTGCTGTTGGGCTTGGTGGGGGGCGCGGGCGTGGGGCTGTTGCCCACGCTTGCGGGAAGCAGTGTGGCCCGGGGGCTGATGGCCTCGCAGATCAACGCGCGGATCCCCGGGTCGGTGTCGATTGCGGGCATCACGGCACGCTGGCGGGGCGGCCAGCGGATCGAAGGGGTGGTGCTGCGCGACCCCGAGGGTGTGGAAGTGCTGACGCTGGCGTCGTTGGATCTGCCCGACGCGGGGTTGTGGGCGCTGGTGCGCGGGTCACGCGACTTGGGCGCTGTGAGCCTGGCAGGCTTGCGGTTGGAGGTGGTCAAAGACGCTCAAGGCCGGACGAACCTTGAAAAGGCTTTGGGGGGTAGCGGTGACGGTGCAGATGCCCAGGACACCCAAGCCGATACGCCCGGCGATGCGGACGCGGCGGCGAAGAGCGGCGACGGGCTGGAAGCGTGGAGCGTGGACCTGGCGCTGAGCGACGTGGTGGTGGGCTACCGCGAGCCGGGCCGCGCCCCGCTGGGCATGGCGCTGAGCACCGGGTGGGTGGCGCTGGAAAACGGGGTGGTGCAGGCGAATGTCGACAGCGTGGTGACGGTGGGCGAAGAAGCGGGCACGATCGCGGGTGCGATCGAAGGCGGGCTGGACCCGCTGGCGAACCACGGCTGGACCGGGACGATCGCGGCGGCGGATCTTCCGTTGGCCGCGATCGACGCGTGGGTGGGGGCGGACGGCTACCTGGCCGCGGCGCTGGGCGATCTGGCGGGCTTCACCGTGTCTTTGGATCAGTGGTCGCCCGACACCGGTGGCGGCATCGCGGTGAGCGCTGCCACCGCGGCGGGCACCGGCGGAGAGCTAAGGCTGATCGACGATGGTCAGACAATGCGACTGGCTGAAGAGGCGACGTTTGCGCTGGTGCAGACCCCCGAGTTGTCGGACAAAATCACCCGGCTGGTGAACCCGGTGCTGATGCCCGCGGTGGTGTCGGCCACCCAGCCTTTGAAGATCACTTTGGATCCCGAAGCCTTTTCGATCGGCGCACGCGGGTTTGACTGGTCGCAGGTTCACGCGGGGATGCGTTTGGAGGTGGGCACGGTGGCGGTGTTGCCTTCGCGCGAGCCGTTTGCCGGGCTGGCTCAGCAGTTGCAGACCTTCGGTTTTTTAAAGGCCGCGTCGCTGTACGACTTGGAGGTTCAGCCGATCGAGCTGGCCATCCACGGCGGTGAGTTCCGCTACCTGCCCCAGCACTACAAGCTTGACGATGTGACGCTGACTTTTGACGGGGTGCTGAGCATGACCGAGCGCGTGCTGGACGTGCGGCTGGTACCCGGGGGGCGGGAGATCGAGCGTGATCCGCTGATCCGTTCGCTGGTGGGGGCGGGCGTGAAGATCTCGGGCACGCTGGATGAGCCGACGGTGGAGTTGGGGGCGCTAACTGATTTGTTGTCCAAAGAAAGGCTGCCCGACACGCTCTTTGGCGTGCTGGGGGGGCTGCTGGAACGCGAACTGGGCAACAAAGACCGGCCGTCGGATGAGCAGGGCGAGGATAACGGGGCCGCGCGGTAGCGCCGCGACGTGCGGGGGCATTGCCGTTCGGGGCGTCGCGCAATCCAGCGGCAATCATCTGGCGGTGGGGGAGCTAGCATGAGGCCCCTGCGCCACCCACGGCCTGCGGTTTAACAACCGCCACCTCGTCAGCTACTTTTCCGGAATTTCCTCCATGCAGACCCGACGCTTCGGCCGTACAGAAATCCAGATGCCTGTGTTTTCCACCGGGGGCATGCGCTACCAAGACAGCTGGCAAGACAAGCCACTGTCTGAGGTGGATCCGGAAAATCAGAAAAACCTCGAAGCGACGATCCGCCGGTCGTTGGAAGTGGGCATCAATCACATCGAGACCGCGCGCGGCTACGGTAGCAGCGAGCGGCAACTGGGTGTGATCTTGCCCACGCTGCCCCGCGAGCAGTTGATTGTTCAGACCAAGATCGCCCCTGAAAAAGATGCCGGCCAGTTTGTGGCGAACTTTCACGAGTCGCTTGAACGGCTGCAGCTGGATTACGTGGACCTGCTGGGGCTGCACGGGCTCAACAACCCCGAGACGATCGATTGGTCGCTGCAGGCCGGCGGCTGCTTGCAGGCGGCCCGCGAGTTGCAGAAGCAGGGCAAGGTGCGGCACGTGGGTTTTTCGACCCACGGCACGCGCGACGACATCATGCGGACGATCACCGGCGGCGACGCCTACGGGGGTTTCGACTACGTCAACCTGCACTATTACTACATCTATCGCCGCAACTGGGCGGCGATTCAAGAGGCCACGCGGCGCGACATGGGGGTGTTCATCATCAGCCCCTCGAACAAGGGCGGCAATCTGTATTCGCCCCCTGCAAAGTTGTCGGGGTTGTGCGAGCCGCTGCAGCCCATGGAGTTCAACGACCTGTGGTGTTTGCAGCACCCCGAGATCCACACGCTGAGCCTGGGTGCCGCCCGCCCCAGCGACTACGACCTGCACCTGGAAGCGCTGGGCAAAATGGAAGACAGCCAGGCCCTGCTGCCGGTCATCGACCAGAAGCTGCGCGACGCGATGCTGGCGGCCACCGGGGTGGAGCACCCCGAGGCCATGAGCTGGGACGGCGTGCCCGAGTATCACGATTCGCCCGGCGGTTTTTACCTGTCGCTGATGCTGTGGCTGGACCACCTGGACCGCGGCTGGGACATGGAGGAGTACGCGAAGATGCGCTACAACCTGTTTGGCAACGGCGGGCACTGGTTCCCGGGGCGCAAGGCCGTGGAATTTGACGCGGTGTCGGTCGAAGAGATCCGCGCTGCGGTGGCAACGTCGCCCTTTGCCGACAAGATCCCGAATTTGTTGAAGGCCGCGGCGCAGCGGCTGGTGGGCGACGAGGTGAAGCGCCTCAGCGAGTCTTAAAAACGTGCTTGCTCACAAGCCCTGGCCGTGTGTGCGTGGCGCTGCTAACGCAGCACGAAGAATTTGATTGCGCCCAGGATGAAGAAGGGCAGCACGCACATCGCGAGGTAGAGGATGATGACTTCGGCTTTTACGAGGTCGTCGAACAGCAGCACGATGATGCTCCAAAACATGGCCAGGGCGATGCTGGCGGTAAAGAGCGTGCCGGGGCCACCCACGCCGTACATGACGATGTTGACCCCCATGCTGATCGACAGGTAGAGCGACCCGCCCAGCAGGGCCAAGGCCAACAGTTTTTTGAGCGCCGACCCCAGCGTGCCGAAGGCCGAACCCATGACCGCGGCGCAGAAAAACAGGCCCGCCAGCAGGCAGGGGATCTGCACGACCAGCAGCGCGGCGGCGTTTGTGATGTAGGTGATGGCGGCCTGGCCCAGCGGGGTGCCCGTGCCCCGGGTGATCCCGGCGTTCTCAGAAGGTTGCGCAAGAACAAGGGCGTTGAAGAGGGCCACCACCACCCCCGCGGCGATGAGGATCAGCGGCAGGGTGTGTTCTTGGAATCGGAAGTGGTCTTGAATGGCCTGGGCGTCTTTTTTTTCGCCTTGAGCGCGGGCGAGCGAGCGCTTGTGGCGTTCGTCGTGGATGTTGGCTGTGCCAGAAGCGTGTGGTGCTGGTGGGGCACCGGGGGCGGCGGGGTCGGCGGTCTGTGCCGCGGCGGAGGAGGGCGGCGGTTCGGTGTCGATGCGGGTTTTGATCTTGCCGCCTTCGGCCAGGTTGAAGCCGCAGTTCAGGCAGATGACCGCGCCTGCCCGCAGGCGGCCGTTGCATGAGGGGCACTTGCCTGGTGTGGCGCTGGCTTGGGGTGTGGCTTCGCGGGCGGCTGATGGTGCGTCGTCTGTCGTGGCGTGGTGGGCCATGTCGTCAGGTAGGTCGAGTTCGTACGCGTCGGGTGTGGGCGGCTCTGCGTCTTGTGGCGGTGCGGGGGCGGCGACCACGGGGCCGTCTTGGCCGGTGGGCATGACGAAGGCCTGCCCGCAGGAGCAGCGCACCCGGCGGCCGGCGCGCTCGGGGGTCCATGGGCAGGGGGTGTGGCACGCGGGGCAGTGGTGTTGGGCGGACGGAGACATGGGCGGCCTTGTGATCGAAACAAAAACCAAAGAACGGCGGTCAGTGGGCGAGGCTGGGTGTGAATCCCCTTGAACCACGAGCCTCGGCCCGGACCAGGTGTCTGTCAAGCATTGCAGTGGGCGCCGGCTTTCTTGGCCGCAGCCGGTGGCGTATCCTGCGAGGGGGGTGCGTGGACGTGAAGACGTAGCGCCACCGACTTGCCCCACTGGTTTCCCGACCGCGCGCCGCCGCGCCTTGACGAGCCCTGCGTATGCCCGTGCCCTTGACCGAATTGACCCGTCAGCACGCAGCTTTGGAATCTGAGCTGCGGGCCGCGTTTGAAGAAGTGTCCACCAGCGGTCAGCTGATCTTGGGCCCGCATGTGCGGCGCTTCGAGAAAGAGTTGGCTGCGGCCTGCGGGGTGCAGCACGCGGTGGGGGTGTCCAGCGGCAACGACGCGATTTTGTTGGCGCTGCTGGCCTTGGGCATCGGCCCGGGGGATGAGGTCATCACCACGTCGTTGGCTTATCTGCACCTGGCCGAATCCATCGCCCGGGTGGGGGCCACGCCGGTGTTTGCGGACATCCACCCGCGCACGTTCAACCTGGACCCCGAAACTTTGCCGGGCAAGATCACCGACAAAACCCGGGCGATTCTTCCCACGCACATCTTTGGTCTGCCCGCAGATCTGGATCCGATCCAGAAGGTGGCCGCCGAGCACGGGCTAAAGGTGATTGAAGACTGCGACATGGCGATCGGTGCGGGCTACCGCGGCCGGGTGGTGGGTTCGATAGGCGACGTGGCGACGCTGAGTTTTTACCCCACCAAAAACCTCGCGGCCTTAGGCGACGCGGGGGCGGTGCTGACCAACGACGCGTCCTTGGCCGACCGGCTGCGCCGCGGGCGGGTGCACGGGCTTGAAAAGAACTTCTTGGTCCGCGACTTGGGCGGGGCCTTCCGCTTGGACGGTTTGCAGGCGGCGTTTTTGTCGGTGAAGCTCCCGCACCTGGCGGGGTGGACCCAGCGCCGTCGCGAGCTTGCCGAACGCTACAACAAGTTGCTGGGCCCGCTGCCGCTGACCACGCCTTTTGAGTCGGAAGACTACGAGCACGTTTACAACCAGTACGTGGTGCGGGTACGCAGCGGCGGCCGCGAACCGCTGCGGCTTCACCTCGATGCGTTGGGCGTGGGCAGCCGGGTGTATTACCCGCGGCCGCTGCACCTGCAGCCGTGCTTCGAGCCGCTGGGCTATCACCCCGGCAGCCTGCCGGTGGCCGAGAAGGCTTCGTCGGAGCTGCTGGCTTTGCCGATTTTCCCCGAGATGACCCGCGAAGAGCAGGACGAGGTGGTGGACGCGGTCCGTGACTTCTTCTTGGGAGACTAAACCCTGTCCGAGGCGACCGACCAGCCTGCGGCTCAGCAAGCCCATGGGGTCCCTTCACCGGGCTCGGGGATGCGGTGCGCCCCGGGCCCGGCGGTCATCCGCCTGCGGGGGGTGCACAAGCACTTCGGCCCGCTGGCGGTGCTCAACGGCTTGGACTTGGACATCCACGCCGGGCAGACCACGGTGATCTTGGGCCCGTCGGGCACGGGCAAGAGCGTGATGCTCAAGCACATCGTGGGGTTGCTGCAGCCCGATGCGGGCGAGGTGTGGATGGGGGATCAGCGGGTGGACACCCTTGGCGAGCGGCAGCTGGTGGACGTGCGCAAACGCGTGGGCTTTCTGTTTCAGCAGGGGGCTTTGTTCGACTCGATGACCGTGGGCCAGAACGTGGCTTTCCCGCTGGTGGCTCACACTTCTTTGGACGCCGCCGAACGCGACGCCCGGGTCGAGCATCTGCTGGGCATGGTGGGCCTGGCCAAGAGCCAAGACAAGATGCCCTCTGAGATGTCTGGCGGGCAGCAGAAACGTGTGGCCCTGGCCCGGGCGATTGCGCTCGAGCCCGAGATCATGCTCTACGACGAGCCCACCACCGGGCTTGACCCGATCCGTTCGGATGTCATCAACGAACTCATCATCAACCTGACGCGCCGCTTGGGCATGACCAGCATCGTGGTGACCCACGACATGAACAGTGCGCGGAAGATTGCCGACCGCATGGTGCTTCTTTACGATGGGCGCGTGGCGGCGGACGACGAGCCTCAGGCGTTTTTGAACTGCGAAAACGAGCTGGTGCAGCGTTTCATCCGCGGCCAAGCCGACGGCGACGATTTGGCGATGATCCGGCGCGGTTTTGAACAGGCCCCGCAGCCCGCTGTGCGGCCCCGCCCCAACGCTGTTTCTGCCTCAAACCCCGGTGCTCCTTGATGAACGAACGCAGACGCAACCTGATCGTGGGCGGCACGGTGTTGGCCGGGGGGGTGGGGTTTCTCTTTTTGCTACTGGTTTTTGGCTACGTGCCGCGTCTGCTGCAATCCGGCTATTACGTGGAAATCGTGCTGGAAGACGCCCAGAGTGTGAACCCCGGCAGCCGCGTGGATTTGGCGGGCATCGATGTGGGCGAGGTCGAGGCCATCCGTTTCCGCGAGCCTTTTGATGGCGGGGTGCAGGTCAAGGCGCGGATTAAAGACGCGATCAATATCCCGGCCACGGCCCGGGTGGTGGTGGAGCGCGAGCTGTTGGGTGGCAGTTCGACGCTGAAGTTCGTGGTCGATGGCAACGGCCAGGCCATCAGTGATTTTTTGCCACGCGACGGCACCGCGCGGGTGCTGGGCGGCCCCGGGGCGTTGGACAACGCGGTGGGCGGTTTTCAGCAGATGGGCGAAGACTTCGCCCGGCTTAGCACGGCGTGGAGCGGTGTGGGCGAGAAGCTCGACGCGTTCTTGGGCGGGCAGACCCGTCCCGACGACGCGGGCCCCATGGCCGCGGTGACGCGTGTGCTCGCGGGCTTGGAGTCGCGGCTGGGAGAGATTGAGTCGGTGGTGGCGGGTTTGGACAGCTTTGTGAACGACGCGCAGCTGCGTGAAGACCTCGCCGCGGCGGGGGCGAACGCCCGCCAGTTGACCGCTCAGGCCTCCGAGAGCCTGAGCGAGGTGAAGGCCCGCACCCTGGTGGTGGTGGGCGACATGGCCCAGGTGCTGGCCCAGGCCCAAGAGATGATGGTCAAGGCCAACACCGGCCAGGGCACCCTGGGCAAGACCCTCAACGACCCGGCGCTCTACGACAACCTCAACGACACGGCGCTGCGGATGAATGCCGCGCTGGACGACCTGCGTCTGCTGCTGGAAAAGTGGAAATCTGAAGGCGTGCCGATCAGCTTTTGAGTGGATCCGGCGGTCTTGAATCAAGCGTGAAGGCCGTGCCGTGGCGGCCGGGGCAACGCGGTCCGCCGAGGCGTTAGGCTTGGGGTGCGTGAGGGCCTGGGATTCTTACTAGGCTCTAGACCCTTACGCCTCGCGTGCGCTCGTCGCCGCCTTGCTTCCTTGCTCCCTGTTCCTGCCCTGCGCAACGCCATGAAGTACGTCATTGTCATCCCCGACGGCGCCGCCGACCAGCCCCTGAGTGAGCTGGGCGACCGTACGCCTTTTGAAGCTGCCGACACGCCGAACCTCGACCGGCTTGCGGGACTGGGCCGCCAGGGCACCGCGGTGACCACGCCCAAGGGCATGCCCTGCGGGTCGGATGTGTGCACCATGTCGCTGCTGGGCTACGACCCGGCGAAGTACCACCGCGGACGCGCCCCGCTGGAGGCCGCGGCCCTGGGCATCGAGATGAGCCCCACCGACTGGATCTTCCGGGTGAACCTGGTCACGGTGATCGAAGGCAAGATGCAAGACCACTCGGCGGGGCACATCTCCAGCACCGAGAGCCGCCGCCTGCTGGGGGATTTTGCCGAGCAAGCGGACCTGCCGGGGGTGGCGCTGTATCCGGGCGTGAGCTACCGCAACATCATGATCGACCGCGGGGGCCAGCGCGACTGGAGCGAATTGGTGACCACGGCGCCCCACGACATCCCGGGCGAGGCCATCCGCAAGCACCTGCCGGTGGGCGGCCAGCACGCCAAGCTGCTGAACCAGATCATCGCCGAGAGTGAGGTGGCTTTGGCCGGTCACGAGATCAACCACACCCGGGCGGAGATAGGTGAACTGCCTGCGACGCACTTTTGGCCTTGGGGCCAGGGCCAGCGGCCCAGCATGCCTTCTTTCGCCGAGAAGTACGGCATGAAGGGCGCGATGATTACCGCGGTGGACCTGCTGGCGGGCATCAGCTCGTTCATCGGCTGGGACCGGCTGGATGTGCCCGGGCAGACCAGCTACCACGACAATGATTACGCCGCGGCGGGGCGGTACGGCATCGATGCGCTGGAGGACTACGACGTGGTTTGCATCCACATCGAGGCCCCCGATGAAGCGGGCCACGCCGCGGACCCGGCCACCAAGGTGGCGGCGGTGGGCGCTATTGACCAGCACGTGGTGGGCCCGGTGCACGCCGCGCTGGAAGAGCGCTACGGGGCCGCGGGCCCCGCGGGCGAATGCGGCTGGCGCATGCTGGTCTTGCCCGACCATTACACGCTGGTAAACACCCGCAAGCACGACCCGACCCCGGTGCCGTTTTTGATGGCCGGGGCCAACGTCAAGAGCGTGCTGCAGCGGACCTTCAGCGAGGCCCACGCCAACGACTCGGACCTGCACATCGATCGCGGTCACGAGCTGATGGAGTATTTCCTGCGGTCGGGGCTGTAAGCCGCCCGCGGCACAAAACCTGGTGTGCTACTTCTGCCACCCCGGCGCGGCGGGGGCCTTGGGCTCGCGCAGGCTGCCGCCCATGGCCCGCAGCTCGTCCAGCTGGCGGGCGCCGATCTTGACGGTCATCTTGACGCGGTCTTGGTCGTAGTCGCGTTCGATCACTTCGGATCGGTTTTCCAGGTAGGTCAGCGCCTTGCCGTCGGCCTGGGCCAGGTCCAGGGTCATGGTCTTTTCGCCGCCGTGCAGGTGTTGGCGGACCTGCTCGGTGAGCGCGTCCAGCCCGTCGCGGGTGACCGCGGAGATCGGCAGGGCGTCGGGGTCTTCTTGCTGCAAGATCAACAAGTCGGCGTTGTGATCCACCTTGTCGGTCTTGTTGAGCAAAAGCATGCGGGGCTGGTCGGTGGCGCCGATGTCGTCGAGCACCTGCCGCACGGTGCGCAGTTGGCGCTGGCAGTGGGGGTCTGACACATCCAGCACGATCAGCAGCAGGTCGCTGTGGACGGCTTCTTCGAGTGTGGCCTTGAAACTGGCCACCAAAAGGTGGGGCAGGTTGCGCACAAAGCCCACGGTGTCCGAGAGCATGATCCGGTCGCCGCTGCCCAGGTTCCATTCGCGGGTGCGGGTGCCCAGGGTGGCAAAGAGTTTGTCTTCGGCCAGCACGCCCGCGTCGGTGATGGTGTTGAACAGCGTGGATTTGCCGGCGTTGGTGTAGCCGACAATGCCCACGGTGAAGTGGCCCTTGTTGCGGGCCTCGACCTCGCGGGTTTTGCGTTCTTGCAGGTTGTCGATTTCTTTGCGC
>JALZVY010000097.1 GCA_023300125.1 Phycisphaera sp. | reverse complement strand
GGACTCGGCGCACACGAGTACACGCTTTTTTTTGCTGATTCGTGGGGTGAGGTCGAGCACTGGCCACCAAATGCGCAAGGCGACGCGGTACAGCAGAATTGCGATTTGTTTTGGTTTTATTTGCATGATTCGCCGTGGCTTTTAAGTGCGTTGCGTAAAAAGATGTCTTAGCCCCAGTCGCTCAGATCGCGGTTGATCAGCGTCTGGAGTTGTTCGCGGTCTTGCTTGTAATAATCTGCAATGTGTTGGCGCAGTGCAGGGGGAATCTTGGGCTTCGCGTTCCCCAAAAACCGAGACAGAAGAATCCGGTCAAGGCCGATGATGCCGGCAGCGAGAGCGACACGCAGTGGGTTTTTGGTGCGCCCAGTCATTCGGGTGCGGTCGTGATTGAAGTGGTACAGCAGCCGGGGGCGGTAGGACTGCAGGCGTACCCGGGCGGGTTGATACACCACGGCCTGGGGTGTTGATTCAATGGCGTTGTGAGGGACAAAGCCGTCGTCAGCCCCCAAGAAGCGGTAGGCCTGGGCGATGCACTCTTGGGGGTTGGCGAGAATGTCTTCGTGGAGCATGGTCAGAACCTGACCGCGTGTGAAGAAGTGCTCGTACATGGCGAGGTATTTGTGGTACTTGCCGAATTCAAGGATTTCGCGGCTGCGTGGGTGGCGGTCGGTGAAGTCGGGCTCGCTCACCAGCGCTTCGAGGCCTTTTTCCCAGGGTATCGGCGGAAGAAACCCGCTCTTGATTTGGTGGAAGTAGGCCGAGACGGCGCGGTCAACAGGGTTGCGCAGCACCGCGATGATCTTCGCGTCTGGGCAGTCGGTGGTGATGCGTGCGGGGACTTCGGGCTTGCCGATGTAGTTGGGGCGTTTGATCCCGAGGTGGTTTTCTTGGCGTCCTTCGAAGATTTTGTTGAGGTCGGCGCGTTCTTGCGTTTCGTAATCGGGCGATTCGAAAAAAGGCGTTTCGCCTACCGGCATCCAGATGTCGGGGTGCTCAGCCAAGCAGTTTTGCAGGAACGAAGACGCGGATTTTTGAGCGCCAATAATGATGAAGGTGGGTGGACTCATGGCTCGATGTTCCTGGCTGTCGAGGGGCGCGGCATGGAGGTTGGGTCGGCGGGTTATGTCGTGGTCTACGGGGCGGCAAACTGCGTGGCGCGTGGGTTCGGGCGGGGGCCAAACAAAAAGCGCATCGGCTGAAGTGCGAGGGTCAAAATAACCAGGGGGCCGAGGATGTTGACGCCAAATGTTCCGCAGTCGCCGCGGGCAAAGCCGATGGCGTGGCCGACGACCGAGCACTGCAGGGCGATGAGCCACGGGTTGCTCGGGTCGTAGAGCATCCGGGTGTCGAGGAACCGTAGGATGCCGCCGATGCTGAGTCCATAGAGGATGACCACGGGCCAGCCTCCGTCGTAAAAACAGTGGCCGATGATGCTGGGGCCCCAGGTCACGCGCGGTTCACCCATTTGGAGGGGGAGGATTTTTCCAAGGCCAAGAGGTTTGTTGGGCCACAGGCTTCGCGGGACCGGATTGAATGCGATGAACTTGGCGAGGGCCAAGGGGTCCTGCTCCATCGTCTGGTGTTCGTGGGTGAGAGAGATGGTGAGGATGCCCGCCCAAACCGCGTTTTGTCCGTCGAAGACCGACCCTTGGCCGCCGAAGAAATCGAAATTCGTGAGGCGGGTGACAATGGCTTCGGGCAGTTTTTTGATGCGGGTGACCGCCTTGGTCGCGCTGTTTCCCAGGTCGCGGTCGTTGTGGCGCACGGTGGCGTAGGAGGTGACAACGACAATGCCCACCGACGCGAGGGCGGTGATGCCCATGAGTGTTCGGCCGCGGGGGCGGTGTCGGAAGTAGAACCAATACGCGACCAGCGGCGCAGAGGCGAAGAGGGCCAAGAGTTCTCTGCGGCCCGTGCCGTAGGTGAGGACGTTGAGCATGCCGGTGCCCAAGCAATACGCTACGAGTCCGTAGGCCAGGAAAGACACGCGGTGGCGTGTGGTATAGATGACCGCCAGTGCCAAGGCGGCAACGGACATGGGGGCGTTGGTGACGTAAAGAACTTGGACCCCGGGGAAGGGGGGGATCAGCGGGATGAGCGGCCCGGCGGTGGCCAGAAGTGCCGCTGTGACCACTATGGATAGATCTGTTTCGGCGGGCCAGATTTGGGTTGGCTTGACCTGGGCTTTGGCTTGGGGGCGTGACGGCCATAGGTAGACCAGAGTGGCAAGGCCGTAAAAGACAAACGAGGCGCTGATGAATGTGGCGATTTCTGAGTCGAACTCTGCCCCGCGCCCGCCGATGGATTCGGCGTTTTGCACCAAGCTCATCGAGATGAAAATCATCGATCCCAGCAGGAAGAAATTCCAGAAGGACAAGAGGTGGCGTCGCTGCTTCCACCATGGCAGCAGTGCTGCGCACAAAAGAAGGCCCGTTAGGACGACGCCCGATGCGATCATAAGGCTGCGCATGTCAGGGGCTCTCAGTTTTGGGTTGGGAGATGGCGAGCGCGGCGAGATAACCGCTCGTCATGGCTTCAAGGTTGTAACGGGTGGCGATGGTTTCCCGGGCGCCGTGGCCCAGTTTTTCGCCCAGTGCCGGATCAGAAAGCAGACGATCCATTGTGGCTGCCAAGGCCGAGGTGTCGTTGGGAGGATAAACCAGGCCGTTGTGGCCGGCCTCAAGCGCTTCGAATTCGGGGTTTTGGCTGTCGATGTCGTCTGCGGTGATCACCGGTAGCCCGTAGCCCATGGCGTGCAGGATGCTGAGCCCGATGTTGGAGGGGTAGCAGAAGGCTTTGGCGGTTAAAAACCAAGGCGCGAGCTGGTCTTCATCGTAAATAGGACCGAGAAACCGCACGCGATCGGTGAGCCCCAGTTCGCGGGTGAGGGATTGCAGGCGGCTCATCTCAGGCTCGCCCTTGCCTACGAGATGGAGCCTGAGGCCGGGGTGCTGGGGGGCGATTTGGGCGGCAGCACGCAGCAATAGGTCGACGCGGTTGGCGGGGTCGAAGCGCGAGACATAAAGGATCGGGGTTTGATCCGGCGTGACGCCGTGCTCACGGCGGAAGGCGTCTAGGCGCTGGGGGTTAGATTCCCATGCGTCGCGAGCCGCGGCGATGGGGGCTTGATCGAGGCTGTTGGGGGCTACGAAGATGCGGTTTTTGGGTACGCCGGCTTGCTCGTATTGCTTGGCCACCGAGGCGCTGTAAAAGAGCATGGCGTCGGCTTGGAGGCCTAGGCGCCGCCTGAGTTTGGCTCGCCAGGGGCTTTCGTTTTTGGAGTAGCCGTGGCCCCAGACAACGGTTCGCACGCCGTTTTTGCGTGCTTTGCGTAGCGCTAATGGGAGGCTGAGCCAACGGCTGTTCCAGACCAAGACCAGCACGTCGGCGTGGCGCGGATCGGCGTATTTGAGTTGGGCTGAGGACCAGACAAAGAGCCGTCGCTTGGCGATTTTGAGGTGCCTGTGGGGTGCGAATGAAGCGTTGAATCCATCGGGCTCGACGTTGGGGATGCCTTGGTCTTGTCCGTAGACCAGCTTGAGGTCGAGGCCTGGGGTCTGGGCCAAGCGGCGATAAACCGGCACGCGATACTTGGCCAGCGAGGGCTGGAGGATCACGACACGGGTTGGTTTTTCGCTGGTCACGAGGGGCTTTCGATCGGTCGGGTTTAGCGGGTGCGGGTCGCGACAAGCTCGGCGTAGATGTCGATCCACTGGTGGCCGATGTTTTTCCAGTCGAAGTGATCGAAGGTGGCGGATCGGGCACGCGCCCCAACGGCGGCGAGGTCTTCGCGGCGGAGGGTTTGTTCGAGGCTTTCTTGTAGTTTGTCGACGTTTTGGACGGTGATGGTGCCCAGGTCGTTGGATTCGACAAAGCTGGCGAGGTTGACGTGTTCGGAGATGACTTGCGGCAGGCCGGCGGCGGCGGCTTCGGCGACCACGATGCCGAAGTTTTCTTGGTAGCTGGGCAAGACAAAGAATGCGCCGTCGACCATGGCTTCGACCCGCTCGGCTCCGCGCTGCATGCCTGCGAAAAAGATGTCTTGGTCGTTTTGGAGACCGACAGAAGTGGCGAGGGCTTTGAGTGAGGTGAGGTATTCGTCGGACTCAGCAGGTCCGGCGACGACGAGCTTCCAATCGGGGTGCTGTTTCATGGCGCCGGCGAAGGCGGGGAGCAGGAGCTCGAGGCCTTTTTTGTGGTGCAGCCGCGAAAGGAAGAGGGCGTAAGGGCTGTCGCCGAGTTGGGGGTAGCGGGCGCGGAAGCGTCCTTGGTTGGGCAGCGGATCGAATTCGGCAAGATCCAGGCCCAGGGGGACGACCAGGGGCTTGCCGGGATAGCCCAGCCGCTGCACGCTTGTGCGCTCTTCGTCGGTGGTGAAGTGAAACGCGTCGACGTGTTTGAGGTGCTTGCGCAGGCGCCAGGCGGTGTATAGCTGTTTTTTGAGCTTGCTTTGGGCCAGGCTCCACGCGTCGAGCATGCCGTGGGGCGAGAGCACCGCGGGGCGGCCGAGTTCGCGGGCGAGTTTGAAGGCGAGGTGTTGCGGTTCTTCCCAGACGCCGTGGATATGGACGATGTCGTGGCTGGAGATGCGGCTGCGGAGGGTGGCGGCGAGGTCGGGGTGGCGACGCAGTGGGCCGCTGGTGGGGCCCACCATGGTGACTTCGACGCCTTGCTCGGTCATGGCCGGGGCAAAGGTTTCGGGTTGATCTGCGGGGTACGTCGCCACGGTGCCGACGTGGAGTCCGGCTTGGGCTTGGGCGGTGGCCATGCCTGCCAGGGCGGCGCTGGTGCCGCCGGCTAGGACGTCGAGTGTGGGGATGACGTGCAGGACCTTGGCGCTCATGACGCGGCCTCGGTGATGGGGAGCTGGGTGGGGTAGCCCAGCCATTGGAGGGTGGGTTCGGTCCAGCGTTGAATGACTTTGAGCTGGTCGGGGTCGGCGGCTTGGCGGCGACCGGTGGGGTCTTGCGGCCGGAATTTGGCGCGGAATGTGTCGAGCACTTCGCTGCTTTCAGGCAGCCCTGCGAACGTCATGATTTGGGTGAGCCGCGATTCGTCGAGATCTTCGAGTCTGAGTTCCATGTACTGGTTTTCAGGGAATTGGCGGCCTGCTTGGCACGCGGCTTCCACGCAGCTGCGCCATTGCAGGCAGGCGATTTGCAAGGGGTCGAGTTCGCCTTGCAGGCCGGTCATGGCGGGGAGGCGGGGGCCCCATGCGGGGGCGGCGCCGAAGATGTTGAGTTGTTTGGGAAGGACGCGGGCTGCGACTTCTTTGCCGTAGTAAGGCAGCTGGCGGAGTTTGACTTCTTTGAGCCGCTTGAGCATGGCGCCGCGGGGCATGCCGGTGCTGTGTTTGCCGCTGTACGAGCGGATGGACAGGACTGCGTCGTAGGCGTTGCGTAGGACGTGGATGAAAATGCCGTCGGGGTAGACGGCGCGCATGAAATCAAGCCGCAGTGCGTTGCTGGGGGTTTTTTCGAGCAGCCGCTGTTTGCCTTGTGTGGCGACCAACTCGTCGAAGGCTTGGTGGATCCCGGTGATGACCTCGGGGCGGGCGTCTTGTGCGCGCAGATAGTCTGAGCGTTTGTCGTTGCCTTGCCGCCAGACCAGGCGGGGTTCTTCGGCATAAGCCAGTTGAGGGTGGGTGGCCAGTACGTTGCCCAGCAGGGTGGTGCCTGAACGCGGTGAGCCGATGATGAAGATGGGGCGGATGGACATGGTGGGCTTCATTGAGGCTGGGCGGAGGTGTTGGGCCGAGTGCCAAGAGGCTTCGCGGGGTTGCCGCCGTAGATGGTGTGGGGTTCTAGATCCTTGAACGCGCAGCCGCGGGCGCCGAGGATCGCTCCTTGGCCGACGGTGACCCCGGGGCCG
>JALZVY010000096.1 GCA_023300125.1 Phycisphaera sp. | reverse complement strand
GTGTGGCGGCGGCGGCGACGGTGTCGGTGGTGGGGGGCAGCGCGCCGCGTACGGTGATTGACCAGGCCCGCGCGGAGGCGGGCTTGGGGGGCGTGTGACGCGGTGGCGGTGAGGGGCGGGGGGAAGCGTGGCGCGGTGCGCACAAAAAAACCCGCGGCCTGTGCCGCGGGTTGCGATGCGTGAGGCAAGCCGGCGGCTTACTTCAGGTCCGAGGGGTCGTAGACCCACTGGTTCTGGGTTTTGTTGATGTCGACGATGCCGCCTTCACCGAACCACAGCTTCAGTTCACGCTCGGCGCTCTCGGGCGAGTCGCTGCCGTGGACCAGGTTGTTGCCGCCGGACATGCCGTAGTCGCCGCGGATGGTGCCGGGGGCGGCTTTTTGGCCGTTGGTGGCGCCGATGAGGTTGCGGCACACGGCGATGGCGTTGACCCCGCGGATGGCGAGCACGAGCACGGGCGAGGAGGTCACGAAGTTCAGCAGGCCGTCGTAGAAGGGCTTGCCGGCGTGTTCGGCGTAGTGCTGCTCGGCGGTGGCGCGGGGCACGTTCATGAGCTTCATGCCCACGAAGGTGAGGCCTTTGGCTTCAAACCGGGCGAGGATGGGGGCGATCAGGCCGCGCTGGACGGCGTCGGGCTTCAGAAAGATCAGGGTGGTTTCCATGGCGGCGGGTCTCGGCAAGATAAAAGGACGGGGCGGGGGGAGTGTGTGGGGCGACCGCGGAGGCGGTGGCGGGGCACGGTTATCTACGCAACGGCCCGGATCTGCAAGCGCCTGGGGCGGTGTGCGGCTATCGGGGGGGTAAAAAGCGGCGGGATGACCGGTTGGCCGGGAATCGGTCGGCGGGGCCTGTGGGCTTGAATTTTTTCGGACCGCTGGCCCCGCGGAGGGCGGTACAGAGGTACCATTAAGGGGTGCCGGTGCGACGTCCAGGGGACGGGCCGGCGGCCTTCCTTTGCGTGGAGGGCGTTTGAACAAGGCTTTGGGCCGATTTTCTGATTCTTAAGGATGCTTCCCGGATGATCTCTGATCAGCCACACGATCAAGCCTGTTCACTGGGTCAACAGCCCGGGGGCGACCCTTTGCTGGCGGTGCGCAAGACCCGGCGTCACGCTTGGATCTTGGCGGGGGTGATTGGCAGCGTGTCGCTGGTGGTGGTGGGGGTGATCGCCAATGCCATGGTGACTGGGGTGCGTGGCGGGGCCGAGCGGATGGAACTGATGTCGCTGGTGCCCGTGTCGGGCGTGGCGGGCCTGGATGTGGCGCCCTCGCGGCTGGCGCCGTCGTTTGTGCCCCCGCCCACCGCGGCGGAGCTGGTGGTGCAAGAGGCTGAACTGCGCGAGGCGACCCGCGATGCGGGCCCCGAACTGGGCACCGAGGTGCTGCTGCCGGCGAGCCCGGCGGATCCTTCGCAAACCGTGGAACTGCGGGGCGACGTGCCGACGTTTGACGGCCGGCCTTTGCGGGCGGTGAAGACGATGCGGATGCTGACCACTGCGTACAGCCCGGATGAACGCTCGTGCGGCGCGTTTGCCGACGGCATCACCGCTTCGGGTTACAGCGTGTGGACCAACGGCATGAAGCTGGTGGCGGCGGACACGTCGCTGCTTCCTTTTGGCTCGATTGTGTCGGTGCCCGGGTATCACGGCGGGCGGCCGGTGCCGGTGCTGGACCGCGGCGGGCGGATCAAGGGCGGGCGGCTGGATCTGCTGTACCCCACCCACGAGACGGCGCTGAAGTGGGGTGCTCAGCGGCTGGACGTGACGGTGTGGGAGTACGCGGACTGAGGGGGCGGACTGAGGGGGCGGGTGGAGTGAGGGCGGAGTGCTGCCATGTCATGGATGGCATGCTGGGTGCAAGGGTTGAAGTGTCGGGCAAAGGTGCAGGGCTTCCCTGTTTTGCGTCGGGGAATCACCGCTCCTAGGCTGCTGTCGTGTCTGACTCAACACCCACAACTGTTCAAGCCACGCCGGCGTCGCCACGACGCGATGCGGAGTCTTCAGTAACTGACCACCGGGTTCCGGCGTGGGTCGGGTTGGCCGGCGGGCTGTTTTTCGGGGCGGTGGGTTGCGCGCTGGTGTTGCGTTTTGCGCTGGGCTGGGGGCCCGCGGCCCCCGAGGCTGCGGCGGGCGGGCGGCCTGAGGGGGGCGCGGGCGGGCCGCCGCCGGCGCGGGTGAACACCGGGCAGGTGGAGGTCACGACGCTGCGCGAGCGGGTGAGCTTGGTGGGCCAGTTGGAAGAGGTTCGCCGGGTGACGGTGACCGCCGAGGTGGAGGGGCGTGTGGTGGCCTTGGCGGTGCGTGCGGGCGACGTGGTGGTGGGGGGCAAGACGGCGATCGCGTCGATCGACCGGGTATGGGCCGATCTGGCCTTGCGCTCGGCCCAGGCGGAGCTGGCGGCGGCCCAGGCCGAGCTGAGTCAGGCCCGCAGCAACTTGGACCAACTCGAACGCCTGGCCCAGGCCAGTTCGGCCAAAGACAAAGAGGTCAACGATCAGCGGACGTTGGTGGCGCAGCGCCGTGCCCGGGTGGATCAGCTGAGCGCCGACCGCGACCGCGCGGTGGTGGAGTTGGAACGGACCGAGGTGACGGCGCCGTTCGACGGTGTGGTGTCACGCACGCTGGTGGAGGAGGGGCGCTGGGTGACGCCCGGCGACGGCGTGGCCGAGGTGGTGTCGCGTGGGGAGATCGACGCGGTGGTGGACGTGCCCGAGGCGGTGGTGAACCAGTTGGTGCCCGACACCGAGGTGGAGGTGGTGGTCGATGCGCTGGGCGGCGCTGGCGGGGTGGCGATGACCGGCAGAATCGTGTCGATCCGGCCCGATGGCTTTAGCGCGTCGCGCACCTTCCCGGTGAAGGTGCGCTTGGCCGACCCGGGAGGCCGCCTGAAGCCGGGCATGAGTGTGACGGCGCATCTTCCGGTGGACGCAGAACGTGAGCACGTCACGGTGCCGCGCAGCGCGGTGTTGTTTGGTCCGGCGGGCGCGGCGGTGTGGTACGCGCTGCCCACAGATGACGCGGCGGGTGAGGGCGGGCCGGCGGTCATGGCCATGAACGAGCCGGTCCGCGTGCTTTTCGGTGTGGGCGACCGCTACGCGGTGCAGCCGCTGCCCGGCGCCCGGTTCCCCGCACTGACCCCCGGCATCCGTGTGGTGACCGAGGGCGCCGAGCGGCTGTTTCCGACCCAGCCGCTGCAGCTGAACTGACCGGAACCCTTCTTCACTTGGCCGCTTGATCACTCAGTCTTTTTTTGCATGGATTTAACCCGCTTTGTCATCCAGAACCCTGTCAAGGTCGCGGTGGGCGTGATCCTGACGGTGCTGTTCGGCTTTCTGTCGCTGCGGGCGATCCCGATCCAGTTGACGCCGGACGTGGACACGCCGGTGATCACGATCCAGACCCGTTGGACCGGGCGCAGCCCCGAGGAGATCGAGCGTGAGGTCATCGAGGAGCAGGAGGAGTTTCTCAAAAGCCTCAACGGGCTGAAAGAGATGAGGGCCCAGGCCCAGACCGGTAGCGGTTCGATCACGCTGGAGTTCTTGATTGGCACGGACCTGGACGACGCCCGGGTGCGCGTGGCCGACAAGCTACGCGAGGTGCCTGACTATCCCGACGGGGTGGACGAGCCGGTGATCGCCGACGCGGACGCGGACGCGAGCAAGGCGATCGCCTGGTTTATTTTCGATGCGGATGATCCAGGCTTAGACATGCAGTCGGTTTTCGACTTCGCCGAGGATCGGGTGAAGCCGTTGCTGGAGGCAGTGCCCGGGGTCAGCCGGATCAACGTGCTGGGCGGACGCGAGCGGCAGGTGCACATTCGCATCGATCCCGCGGCCCTCGCCAAACGGGGGGTGACCTTCAACGAGCTGCTGGACGCGCTGCGTTTTGACAACGTGAATGTGTCCGCTGGGGATTTGGATGACGGCATACGCGAGGTGCGGATTCGCACGGTGGGGCAGTTCACGTCGCTGAAGCAGATCGAGGACACGGTGGTGCGCTACGACGCGGCGGGCCCGGTGCGGGTGCGCGACCTGGGCGACGTGGTGCAGACTTTCGAGAAGCCCCGAGGTTTTGTGCGCAGCAACGGCCAGACGGCTTTGGCGATTAACGCCATCCGTAAGGGCGGCAGCAACGTGATGGACGTGATGAGCGGCCTGCGGGCGGCGGCGGATCAGATCCGAGAGGAGGTGCTGCCCGAGTACGAAGGCGGGCGCTACGGCCTGCATCTGCGGCAGGTCTATGACGAGACGGTGTACATCCGTGATGCGATCGGGTTGGTGCAAAGCAATTTGGTGATCGGGGGCGTGTTGGCGGCGGGGGTGTTGCTGGTTTTTTTGGGCAAGCTGCGGCCCACGCTGATTGTGGCTTTGGCCATCCCGGTGAGCGTGCTGGGCACTTTTGCCGTTATGACCGTGGCGGGGCGGAATCTGAATGTGATTTCGCTGGCGGGGCTGGCCTTCGCGGTGGGCATGGTGGTGGACAACGCCATCGTGGTGCTGGAAAACATCGACCGGCACCTGCACATGGGCAAGGCGCCGGCGCGGGCGGCCTACGACGGTGCGGCGGAGGTGTGGGGCGCGGTGCTGGCCAGCACGCTGACCACGCTGGCGGTGTTCGTGCCGGTGCTGACGGTGCAGGAAGAAGCGGGCCAGCTTTTTTTTGACATCTCGATGGCGATCTGCGCTGCGGTGGCTCTGAGCTTGCTGGTGTCGATCACGGTGATCCCCTCGGCAGCGGCGCGGTGGCTACGGCCGGTGAGGGGAATGCAGGCGCACGCGTCTGGGGCCTCGGGCGTGCAGACGACGCCGGGGACCGACGCGCTTGGCTACGGCGTGGACGCGGCGGATGCGGGAGTGGGAAGCTTGGGCGTATTCGGCCGCTTTGCGGCCGGGCTGGCGGGCGCGGTGGCGTCGTTGATCCGGCCCGGGGCGGGCGGGGTGCTGACGCGGGTGGGGGTGGTGGGCGCGTTTACGTTGGCGGCGCTGGGCGCGGCGGCGTGGCTGATGCCGCCCACCAGCTATCTGCCCAATGGCAACCAAAACCTGATCTTCGGCATCATGCTCACGCCCCCAGCGTATTCGGTGGATCAGTCGCGTTCGATCGCCGAGCGGATCGAGCCTGTGCTCAAGCCCTACTGGGAGGCGAGCGACACGGCTGAGGCCAGCGCGATCGGTCCGGTGGCTCCGCGGCCCGGAGCCTTGCCCTACCCGGCGGTGCCGGCGATTGAGAACTTCTTTTTTGTGCGCTCCGGGGCGATCATTTTCATGGGTGCCAGCAGCCGCGACCCCGAGTTGGTGGCGCCGCTGGCGTCACTGATGACCGGTGCAATGGCGAACATCCCCGGATCGTTTGGCTTTGCCAATCAGCGTTCGATTTTTGGGCGCGGGGCCAGCGGCACCAGTTCGATCAATGTGGAGGTGATCGCCGAAGGGCTGGAGACGCTGCGCAGTGCCAGCACGCCGGTTTATCTGGAGCTTGCCGGGCGATACGGCTTTGGCAAGGTGCAGCCCGAGCCGCTGAATTTCAACTTGGCGGGCCCGGAGGTGCGCTTCGTGCCCGACCCGGTGCGGGCGGGCGACCTGGGCGTGCGCACTCAAGATCTTGGCAACGCGATGCGGGCGTTGGTCGACGGGCTTGAGATCGGTGATTACCGCTTGGAGGGCGAGTCGATCGACCTGCTGCTGACGCGGCATCCCGACGCGGAGTTGACCCCGGATCAGCTGCCCCAGACGCCCCTGGCGGTGCGCGTGCGCGACGCGCGGGCGGTGGGTGGGGTGACGATGCGTACGGTGCCCATCTCGGCGTTGGGATCGTTTGTTCCGTCGGTGGCGCCCCAGCAGATCAGCCGTATCGATACGCGCCGCGCGACGACGTTCACCGTGACCCCGCCGCCCGAGGTGCCGCTGGAACAGGCGGTGGACGACATCCAGACCATGCTCGCGGACATGAAGGCCGACGGCACGCTGCCGCCCGGGGTCACGGCCCGCACCGCGGGCAGCGCCGACAAGCTGGCGCAGGTGCGTCGGGCCTTGTTGGGTGCGTGGACCGGGTTCAATGGTGCGTCGCTGAATAGCCTTCTGACCAGTCGGCTGTTTTTATCGCTGCTGATCGTTTACCTGGTGATGGCGGCGCTGTTTGAGAGCTTCCTGTATCCGCTGGTGATCTTGTTCAGCGTGCCCTTGGCGGCGGTGGGTGGGCTGATGGGACTGGCCTTGGTGCGGGCGTTTAATCCCCAGCAGCAGCTGGACACGCTGACGATGTTGGGCTTTGTGATCTTGATCGGGGTGGTGGTGAACAATGCGATCCTGATTGTGCACCAGGCCTTGAGATTTTTGAATGGTGCCCCGGGGAGAACGCCTGCCGAGGCGATCCGGGCGTCGGTTGCCAGCCGGGTACGCCCGATATTGATGACCACAACCACAAGCGTCTGCGGCATGCTTCCGCTGGTGCTGATGGGTGGCAGCGGCAGCGAGTTGTACAAAGGCCTTGGAGGCGTTGTCGTCGGCGGTTTATTGGTCGCGACACTGTTCACTTTGGTGGTGGTGCCGCTAACGCTGAGCTTGGTGTTGCGGGGGGCCGAGAACACAGATGCGACCGGTGCGATTGGCTAGTCGCGGGGGCTTGGGCCGTCCGATGCAGGAGGCGTTCGCCACGACGCCACGCCGCATGATGGAGCTGCCCTGATGATGTCCGACCCTGCCACTTCTGAATCCGCCTCGTCGTCAACCGCTGCGCCACCGAAGGTCTTTTCATTGGCCCAAGCGGATTCGGCGTTGCCTTACGTCTCGCGGGTGGCGGTGGACATTGCCCGCTTGTACGAGCAGGTCATCGAACTGCGTCGCGAGCTGGAGTACATGGACGAGGGGTCGTTGTACGACCTGACCCGCGGCGAGTACGACGCGGCGATGGATCGGCTGGGCACTCTGGTGGATGAGCTGCACGCGGTGGGCGTTGAGCTGCGGGACTTTGAACACGGCCGGGTGCACTTCCCGGGCCAGCACGGCGGACGCCAGGTGGCTTTGATCTGGGAGCCGGGTCAGCAGTCGATCATGCACTGGGCGGACACAGAGACCGGCGGGAACGAGCTGCGGCCCATCGCGGATCTGGTGGCGGCGTAGGGGTGGGCGGCTTTGCCGCGGGGTTGGGGGTTTGGGGTTGTGCGGCGCAGCCGCCCACCCCCTTACTTCCGGGCCGAGCGGGGGGTGGTCCACCACAGCTTGGCCAGCACCGCGATGATCTTGGTGCCGGCCCGCACGCTGCCCATCAGGTTGCCGCTGATCTTGCTTTTGCCTGCGTTGCGTTTGCGGTAGGGCACGTCGATCTCTTCGATCCGAAGCTCGCGGCGGGCGGCTTTGTATTGCATCTCGACGGTCCAGCCCCAGGTGGGGTCGCACATTTCAAGCGTTTCGAAGCTGCTCCAACGCACGACGCGCAGCGGGCCCAGGTCGCGGTAGCGGCGGCCGGTGGTGATGCGCAGCAGGGTGCAGGCCAGCCAATTGCCGAAGGCTTGGTGGGGGTCCAATGCGCCGGGTTCGGCCAGCTGGCGGCGCTGGCCCAGCACCATGTCGGTGCGGTCTTGGGCGATGGGCTCGATCAGGCCCGGCAGGCCCGCGGGGTCGTCGGCCAGGTCGGCGTCTAAAAACGCCACGGCGTCGGGGGGATCGGTGGCCAGGTGGGCCAGCCCTGCGAGACAAGCATTGCCGTAGCCGCGGCGCGGCTCGCGTACGACGGTGAAGCCCGCGTCGCGGGCCAGGTCGGGTGTGGCGTCGGTCGAGCCGTTGTCGGCGAGCACGACGCGGCGGATGGCGCCCGAGGCCAGCAGGGGGGCGACCGCGTCGCCCAGGGCGGGCAGGTTCTCTGCTTCGTTGACAGCGGGGATGATGAGGTCGGTGGTGAAGGACATGGATGGGCCGTGGGCGGGAGGGGCGGGGGCGCACAGTTTATGCGCCGTTTACCGGCGGCGGGGCGGCGGCGCACGGTGGCCGGCCTTGCCTGCGTGGGGTGGGGTGGATATTATCCATCCGTCAATCCGGATAAACGGATGAACGCGACACCCCTCTTCACTCGGGCAAAACCATGCACATCTCAGACGTTTTTCAGCAGCATGAGACGACTTTTTCGTTCGAGTTTTACCCGCCCAAGACTTCCGAGGCGTCCGAGGCGCTGTTTCGCAACATCAAGGAACTGCAGACGCTGCGGCCTTCGTTTGTGGATGTGACCTACGGCGCGGGCGGGTCGACCAGCGAGTTGACCAACGAGCTGGTGATGCGGATTAAGAACGAGACGAAGCTGACGACCATCCCGCACCTGACCTGCGTGTGCCACGATGAGGCGGCGCTCAGCGGGGTGTTGGAGGGCTGGACCCAGGCGGGGGTGGGCAACATTTTGGCGCTCGCGGGCGACCCGCCGCGCGACCGTTTGGATTGGGACCGCGGCGCCGACGCCTGCCGCTACGCGGCGGACCTGATCGGTTTTGTGAAGAACTTCAGCGCCAAGCACGGCCACCCGGACCCGCGCGGTTTTGGCATCGGTGTGGCGGGCTTCCCCGAAGGCCACCCCGACACGCCCAACCGGGTGTTGGAGATGGACTATCTCAAGGCGAAGGTGGACGCGGGGGCGGACTACATCTGCACGCAGCTGTTTTTTGAGAACCGCGACTTCATCGATTTCCGCGAGCGCTGTGAACTGGCGGGCATCCGTATTCCGATCCTCGCGGGCATCATGCCCATCACCAGCGCCAAGGGCATGCGGCGCATGGCCGAGTTGGCGGCGGGGGCCCGCTACCCCGCGGCGCTGCTGAAGTCGGTGGCGCGCTGCGGGGGCGACGAGCAGGCGGTGGCCAAGGTGGGGGTGCACTGGGCCACCGAGCAGTGCCGGCAGCTGCTGGACGACGGCGTGGACGGGATCCACTTCTACACGCTGAATCAGAGCGACGCGACACGGCAGATCTACGCGAACCTGGGTGCGCGGGACTCGCTGTCGTTGCAGTAGTGCGTTGGTCTAGTTGGACTAGCGCGTTTCAAGCACGGTCAATACGATCAGGCGTTGCTGCTCGCGGGGGGTGCGGCCTTCGGTGAAGAGGGCTCGGCCCAGGTCCAACGGCAGCGTTTGGGGGTCGATGTCCAAATCGGGCGTGGGCGTGTCGGGCGCATCGGGTGCGATGTCGGCCGCGGGGTTGGGGGTGTCCGCGTCGTCGGGTTCTTCGGGCAGTGGAGGGCGCAGGGCTGCGGGCAGGGCGTAGCCCAGCACCAGGGCCTGGCCCGGGCGGATCTCCACGCTGGCGGCGAGCTCTTTGAATACCCGGCCGTCCAGCAGTTTTTCCAGGGGTTTGCGAACCACCAAGCTGGCCTTGGGCATGAAGTGCTGGGGGGTGAGGGTGATGGTGGCGCCCCCCGCCGAGGGGCGGGCGCTAATGAGCATCCGCGCTTTGTGGCCGGTGAAGGTCTCGATGTGCTGGGGCGCGGGAGGGCGGGTGAGGTCGGCAAAAAACGTGGCTTGCAGCTTGGGGGATTCGCGTAGCTCGGTGTCTAGGTCGATGACGATGAGGCTTTGGTCGGAGAGTCGGTCTGGCGGGCCCAGGGCGGCGCCAAAGTCGTTCGCGTCCGCGGCTTTGAGGATGCCCACACGCAGGCCGTTGGCATTCCACACCGCGCGGCTGAGCTCGGGCAGGATGGTTTGGTCCAGCGTGGCCCAGGCCACCTCGGTCGGGCGGTTCAGCGGCAGCAAGACGGTTCGCGCCAGGCACGTGGTGGCGTGGAGCGCCACCGTTTCGCCGGGGTCGGCCCGCACCGACGGTCGTTCGGGCAGCAGGGTGATGCGGCCGGTGGGCTGGCTGGGCGGGGCGCTGCCGCAGCCCGCGGCGGCCATGAGGGCCAAGGCCAAGGCGGCGAGCGCGGCCCCGCGGGGTTGAAGGCGGCGGGTGATCATGCGCTCAGCACCTTGTGAAGCAGGTCCAGGCCTTCGTCGAGCTCGTCGCGGGTGATGGTGATCGGCGGGGCGATCCGCAGCACGTTGCCTTGGGTGGCGTTGATCAGCAGGCCCGCGTCCAGGGCCCGGCGGGCGATGCCGGCTCCGTCGGCGCCGTCGGCCAGCTGCACGCCCAGGAACAGCCCGTGCCCACGCACGCTTTGCACGCCCACGTCGCTCCAGCCTGCAAGGCGCTCGGTGGCGTGCTGGCCCAGCACGCGGGCGTGGTCGCACAGGCCGTCGCGTTCGATGACCTCGAAGATCTTGGCGGTCACGGCCATCGACAGGCAGTTTCCGCCCAAGGTGGTGGCGTGCTTGACCCCGCCTTGGGTTAGGGCGTTGTAGTGCTCGGCCACGCGGTCGGTGGCGCACATCACGCCCACCGCCAGGCCGCCGCCCACGCCTTTGCCCAGGGTCATGATGTCGGGGGTGATGCCCCAGTGCTGGTGGGCGAAGGGCTTGCCGGTGCGCCCGCAGCCGGTCCAGACTTCGTCGCAGATCAGCAGCAGGTCGTGCTGGTCACACAGCGCCCGCAGGCCTTTGAAGTAGTCCGCGTCGGGCACGTTCACGCCGCCCTCGCCTTGGATGGGTTCGGCGATGATGGCCACGGTCTCGGGGTCGATCGCGGAACGCACGGCGTCCAGGTCGTTGTAGGCGGTGTTGGTGTAGCCCTGCAGCAGCGGCTCAAAGCCCTGGCGAACCGCGGGGTTGCCTGTGGCGCCCATGGTCGCGAAGGAGCGGCCGTGGAAGCTTTGGGTGCACGAGACGACTTTGTAGCGGCCGAATTCGCCGGTGGCTTGGCCGCGGTGGGCCTTGCCGTAGAGCCGGGCGAGTTTGAGGGCGGCTTCGTTGGCGTCGGCGCCGCTGTGGCAGAAGAACGAGCGGCCGCCGAAGCCGAGTTTTGCGATCCACTCTGCGGCGCGGGTCTGGGGGTCGGTGTGAAAGAGGTTGCCCACGTGCCAGAGCGATTGGGCTTGCTCGGTGACCGCGGCGACCAGTTCGGGGTGGCAGTGCCCCAGCACCGGGGCGCCGAAGCCCGCGAAGAGGTCCAGGTAGGACTTGCCGTCGGCGTCGGTGAGCCGGCAGCCCCGGCCCGAAGCCATCGACACGGGGTAGCGCCCGTAGTTGATGGACATGTGGGTGTCGTGGCGGGCGATGGTGTCTTGGGTGGTGGTCACGCGTGGGGCTCCGGGGGCGGGGCAATCAGTTTACGTGCGGCAGGGCAGGGCAGGGCAGGGCGGCTGCGCTGCTGCGCTTGGGGGTTGAAGACGCGCGCGTGCGCCGCCTAACAAAAGACAGCACCCCTCGCCGAAACGCGGCGGGGGGTGCTGGATCTTGTCACGGATACGGGGTGGCGCCGCAGGCGGCGCCGTGCATGATTAGTTGATCATGTCTTTGAGCGCCTTCATGGCGCGGATCTTGACGTTCTTGCTGGCGGGCTTGGGCTTTTGCTTGACCATTTCGCCGGTGAACGGGTTGCGGACGAGCTTGCCGCCCTTGACGGCGGCCTTCTTGACGACGGTCATCTTGGCGAGACCCACGAGGTTGAATCCGCCGTTCTTCTTCAGGTCTTTGGCCATCACTTCGGCCAGGGCGTCCATCACCTCGGCAACTTGGCGACGGGACATGTCGGTCTTCTCGCCGACGGCGGCGTAGACCTCGCTCTTGGTCAGGGGTTTCTTGACCGCGGCGGCTTTCTTCTTGGTGGTTTTCTTCTTAGCCATGGTGGTTCTCCAACAATATGAGGGTGGGGGTGGTGAGTCGTTCTGCGGGCGGTTGACCCGCGCAAGATGCGGTGGGCCGGGATCATCCGTGACGTGGGATCCGGTCAACCTCCGACAGTCGGCATCACGGCCGGTGTCGGGTTCGGAGCACCCGTAGATCGGTTTTCGTCTGCAAATACTGCACTTTTCTGGTCACCCCGTCAAATTGACCCTATGAAACAAAGGGGAATCGCGCCGGTGTGGATGCGTTTAGGCCGGGTGGTCGGGGTGTGCGGGGGCTCGGTCAGATTGGCAGGCCCCGGGGCGTTGGGGCCTGCGCTGGCAGCCGCATGCGGCGTAACGGGCCCCTGGCCCGGCTGGTGAGGGTGTGGATCGTGGCACCGGGTTTGCGACACTGATACATTCTGCGGCCCGCAAGTCTCCGACTCACGCATTGGGTGATCGGTGGCAGCGGCCTTTTTGGACCGAAAAACAGCGTTTGAGGCCTTTAAATACGCTCAAGCCCGTTCACGCCCCTCCATACACCTTCAAGAAAAACAGCATGTCAAAGATCATCGGAATCGACCTGGGCACCACCAACTCCGTGGTTGCCGTGATGGAAGCAGGGACTGCCAAGGTCCTGATCAATAGCTCGGGCAACCGCACCACGCCCTCGATTGTCGGCTTCACCGACAAGTCCGAGCGGCTCGTGGGGCAGCCCGCCCGCCAGCAGCAGATCACCAACCCCACGGGGACGGTCTTCAGCATCAAGCGCTTCATGGGCCGCCGCGGCAAAGAGGTCGACAACGAACAGAAGATGGTCCCCTACGAGGTGATGGGCGGCGATGAAGATCTGGTCAAGGTCAAGATCAAAGGCGAGGAGTACACCCCGCAAGAGATCTCGGCGATGGTTCTGCAGAACCTGAAGAAGACCGCCGAGGACTACTTGGGCGAAGAAGTCAGCAAGGCGGTCATCACCGTGCCGGCGTACTTCAACGACAGCCAGCGTCAGGCCACCAAAGAAGCCGGCGAGATCGCGGGCCTCAGCGTCGAGCGCATCATCAACGAGCCCACCGCCGCGGCGCTGGCCTACGGCCTGGATAAGAAGAGCAACGAGAAGATCGCGGTGTTCGACCTGGGTGGCGGCACCTTCGACGTGTCGATCCTGGACGTGGGCGACGGCGTGTTCGAGGTGCTGAGCACCAACGGCGACGGCCACCTGGGTGGCGACGACTGGGACCACACGCTGATCAACTTCTTTGCCGACGAGTTCAAGAAGTCTGACGGCATCGACCTGCGCGACGACGCCATGGCTTTGCAGCGGCTCAAAGAAGCCGCCGAGAAGGCCAAGATGGAGCTGAGCAACGGCCAAGAAGCCACGGTGAACCTGCCGTTCATCACCGCCACCAACGAAGGCCCCAAGCACCTGATGCTCTCGATCACGCGGGCTAAGTTCGAGCAGCTCTGCGATGAGTTGTTCAAGCGGCTGAAGAACCCTTGCGAAACCGCGCTGCGTGACGCGAACCTCAAGCCCGGCGACATCGACGAGATCGTGCTGGTCGGAGGCTCGTCGCGCATCCCCAAGGTGCAAGAAATCGCCGAAGAGATCTTTGGCAAGGCCCCCAACCGCAGCATCAACCCCGACGAAGTGGTCGCGGTGGGTGCCGCGATCCAGGGCGGCGTGCTGCAGGGCGATGTGAAAGACGTGCTTCTGCTGGACGTGACCCCGCTGAGCCTGGGCATCGAGACCCTGGGCGGGGTGATGACCAAGCTGATCGAGAAGAACACCACGATCCCCACCAGCAAGAAGGAAACCTTCAGCACCGCGGCCGACAACCAGACCGAGGTGACCATCCACGTGCTGCAGGGCGAACGCGAGTTTGCGACCGACAACCGCACGCTGGGCCGCTTCAATCTGGCCGATATCCCGCCGGCGCCCCGCGGTCTGCCGCAGATCGAAGTGGAGTTCGCCATCGACGCCAACGGCATCTTGAGCGTGGCGGCCACCGACAAGGGCACGGGCAAGACCCAGAACATCGAGATCAAGGGCAGCTCGGGTCTGAGCGATGCTGAGATCGAGCAGATGAAAGCCGACGCCACGGCCAACGCCGAGGCCGACAAGAAGAAGCGCGAGCTGATCGACCTGAAAAATCAGTCCGAAACCATCGTGCACCAGACCAAGACCCAGCTTGAAGAACACGGCGAGAAGCTGAGCGCGGAAGCGAAAGGCAAGATCGAATCGGCCTTGGCCGAGGTCGAAGAAGCGGTGCAAAGCGACGACGTTGCGGCGATCAAAAAAGCCCTGGAAACGCTGAACACCGAGAGCATGGAGCTGGGCAAGGCTGTTTACGAAGCGACCGGTGGTGAAGGTGCTGCCGCCGGCGGTGCTGATGCCGGTGCCGCTGGAGCGGACGCGTCGGGCGGGGATGACGAAGACGTCATCGACGCTGAGTACGAAGTGAAGGACGACAAGAAGGACGCCTAAGGCGTTGGGTTCAACAGTTCATCCATCTAACCCGCGGCCTGACGGCCGCGGGTTTTTTTATGGTTCATCCGGTATTTCTGTGGAACCGACCTGGAGACAACGAAACATTTTTAACCGCCAAGACGCCAAGAACGCCAAGGAATGCACCTGACGGGATTCCTTGACCGCAGACGGGGTGAAAAACCTTCGGCGGAGCGTTCCATGGGACTCTCCGCCGGCGACAGAGTCTTGGCGTGGACGCAAGCCCTTGAGCCATCGGCCACGGCCTTCCTTGGCGCTCTTGGCGTCTTATTTGTCTATTCCCGTGGCCTGCTGTGGCAACGGGCCGCGAAGAAAACCCCCGGCCGGAGGCATCCGGCCGGGGACGCTGATGCGGCGTTCGTTTGCGTTAAGAGGCGGTCCATCCGCTTCGTCGCTAAGTAAGAACACGCACCAGGCTTCGCGGCCCCTTCCGAACAGTCACTTGAGCAGGCATTGATCCGAGCTCGTTAATAAGGCAGGAACCGCAATGGCCACATCTTACTCCCGTACCGCCGGCATCGACATCTCCAAGAACCACTTGGACGTCGCCCTCTGGCCCGCCCCTCACCAGGAGACCCAGTATGAATACGACATGAAGAACCCACGCCGGATCGCGCAGCAGCTCAAAAAAAGCGGTGTGCAGTTCGTCGTGGTGGAAGCAACCGGCGGATACGAATCCCGGATCGTCGACGCTCTGCATCAGGAGCAGGTGCCGGTCCACGTGGCCCGGCCCGACCGGGTGCGGCACTTCGCCAAAGGCCATGGGATCGAGGCGAAGACCGACGCGATCGATGCGCGGGTCCTGGCCCAGTTTGCCGCCCAAGCTCATCACCTGACGCCAGCCCCTGAGCCTTCTGAACTGCGGCGGCGGATCAACGCGTTGCGCAAACGCCGTGAACAGCTGCAAAAAGAGCGAGTTGCCGAGATGTGCCGCCTTGAGAAGCTGCGGTTTAGCGATCAGGCCTGGGACCGAGAGATCGCCGAGGAAGTCGAGCAGAGCGTCGCCCGTAAGGACGAACTGCTCGAACGGTATCTGGAACAGATCGGCACGCTGATTGAAGAAGACGAGCAGTTATCCGCTCGGCTGAAGGTGTTGGAAGACCAGCGTGGGATCGGCCGCAAGACAGCGGTCATCCTGATCGCCGGGCTTCCTGAACTGGGCTGTGTGAACCGCCGCCGGATCACGGCGTTGGTGGGGCTTGCGCCCTACGCGAAGGACTCGGGCGGCAAGTCGGGCCGCCGGCACATCCGCGGGGGGCGATCGGATATCCGGTCGGCGTTGTACATGGCGAGTCTGACCAATACCCGGGCCGGATCGCCGCTTCATTCGGTCTACGCCGCGCTGTTAAAGCGGGGTAAGCCGAAGCTGGTCGCACAGGTCGCGGTGATGCGCCGGTTCCTGATTCAGCTGAACACGGCGATGAAGGAGCACGAGATGGCTGCGACCTGAGTCCACCGGCCCGTTGCCACGGCAGGCCACGGAAATTGACCCAATTGGTGCAGTTTGCCTTGACGGGAACACAGTCACTTGGCGGTTCAATCCGGCTTTCGTTGTTCTACGGAAGTACCGGAAGAACCTTTTTTATGGGGGGGGGCGATTGGCGGTGGGGCGTTGTTGTTGAAGCGCCAAGAGGCGGTGACGCCATGACGCCAAGTAAGGCTTCTGCCGGCCATCGGCAGTGCGTGGCGGCTTGGCGGTTCAAATCGCGATCGCGATAAGCGTGCCCGATGGCCAAGACGTTCAAAGCTTGCGCTGCAGCACCACGTCGCCGGTGCTGCGGTAGGTGAGCAGCAGGGCGCCGCTGGCCGCGGTGTGGTCGAAGAGTTGTTCCATGAAGGGCTCTTCGCCGGGCCAGGGGAAGGCGTAGATCAGCCCGAAGTCTTCGGGCTCGCGGCCCAGGTCGTCGTAGCCGTGGGGGATGCCGACGGTGAGGGTGGCCAGGTCGTCGCCGTAGTCTGCCAGGTGCTCGACGGATTCGGGCACGTAGCTGCCGGTGGCAAAGTCCACCGCGAGGGTGTGGTCGGCGGCCAGCTCGCGGGCTTGCGCGACGAGCCCGGGCTGGGATTCGATGCCGCTGGCGTCGAATCCCAGTTGCTGGCAGAGCGCGGCGATGACGCCCAGCCCGCTGCCCCACTCGCACATGCGGGTGTTGGCCGACAGGCGCTGGGCGTGGATCTGGTCCAAGGCGCTGTAGATCACGCGGTAGTCCGCGGGGATGAACGACGGCGTGGGCACGTAGTTGGGGGAGGTGTCCGCCGCGTCGGCCCGGCGCGAGGCGGCGATGCGGGCGTAGGCATCGGCGACCAGTGCCTCGGCGGCCGGAGGCAGGGGGACGGGGGTTTGTGACAGGGGCAGTGTGGTGAGTGGCACGGGTTCAGGGTAAGGGCTGGCGGTGCTGAGGGGGATTATCCCGCGGCGGCCTCGCACCGGTCGACGCAGAGAATCGTGACGTCGTCGACCGCGGGTGCTTCGCCGCGGTGGCGGGTGACTTGGTCACGCAGCTGAGCGACCAAGGCTTCGCTGCTGAGCTGGGCGGTGGCCATCAGGCCTTCGATCGGTTCGAAGCCGAACTGTTTGCGGTCCGTGGCCTGGGCTTCGTTGACGCCGTCCGAGGCCAGCAGCACGCGGTCGCCGGGTTGCAAATGGATACTGGATTCGGGCGGGTCGTCCAGGGGCACCTGGATGCCCAGTGGCGGGCGGTGCGAGGGCAGGTGGAACACGCCGTCTTGGGCGGTCCAGGCCATGGCCGGGGCGTGGCCGGCGTTGGCGTAGTCGAAGCGTCCGCAGGGGTGCAGCACGCCGAAGACCATGGTGATGAAGCGGCCGTCGGTGAGGTCGCGCATCAGTTGGTTTTCGAGCCGGTCGATCAGGGCCGCGGGGCCCAGGTCGGTGTGGGCCAGGGCGCGCAGGGCCGATCGGCACGAGGCCATGAGCAGCGAGGGGCCAAGCCCGTGGCCGGTGACGTCGGCGACCACGATCGCCATGCGTCCTTCGCCCAAATCGATGGCGTCGTAGTAGTCGCCGCCCGTGGCGTCGCAGGGCTCGGACAGGCCGTGCACGCTGTAGCCCTGAACCTCGGGCAGGCGCTCGGGGAAGAAGCCGGCTTGGATGCGCTTGGCGGTGTTGAATTGCTCGGCGAGGCTGTTGAGCGAGTCGCCCAGATCTTGAAATTCGTCGCGGGTTTTGAGGGCGATGCGGTGGGTGAAGTCTTGGGCGCCCAAGGCGCGTACGCCGCCGTTGATGTCGCGCACCGGGTTGAGCACCAGCCGGGTGAGCACGAAATAGCCCAGCAGCGAGGTGAGGATGAGCCCCAGAAGCACCACAAGGTTGCTCCAGTAGGACAGGGCGTCGTAGCGGGTGAAGTACACCTCGGAGGGTTGGGTGACTTCCACCAGGCCCACGATGTGTCCCGCGGCGCCGCGGATCGGTGCCGCGGCCGAGATCCAGTGACCGTGGCGGTCGTCGTAAAGCCCGGACGCGGCGACCCGGCCGGTGAGCAGGGCGGCGAGGTGGTGGGGCTTGATGGGGTAGGGCTCGCCGATGAACGGCTCGCCTTCGTGGGGCATCACCGCGAAGCGCAGCTCGGGCACGGCGTCGGGCCTGGCGGGGGGCATCACGGCGAAGCTGTAGATGTGGCCCGACTCCAGGTTGTTGGCGTCGCGGACACGCCGCAGGTGGTGGCGCAGGCTGTGAAAGCTCTGGTTCTCGCTCCCGTTTTCAATGTCGATCGCCTGGTGCAGATCGCCGTCCAGGCCCAGGGAAGAGGTGGCGGCAATCGCGGCGAGCTGGTTCTGCAGGTCTTCGGTGACCTGCGTCCGCATGCCCGAGCGCAGGGGAAACAGCAGCGCCGCGGCGACCAGCAGCAGGGTGACCTCGGAGATCAGCAAGAGTTTGGTGCGAAGGCGCATCAGATAAGAGCCTGGGTTCGCGTAGGGAGAAAAACGCCTGGGGTGGACAACACGGGCGTTGTCCACCCCAGGCAGGTGCGTTGGAATCCATCCGAGGCCCTCGGGCCTGGAATGATCAGATGGATTTTCCGTTCACAGTCACTTGGGCCGCTTCGGCCATCCGCACCCGCGAGGCGGCGAGCCACGACGGGTCGAGGCTGAGGGTTTCGCCCTGCTTGTCGACCTGGCCGAAGGCCAGCACGCCGGTGGGGCAGCTTTGCACGCAGGCGCTGCAGCGCACGCATTCGGGGTCTTGCATGGGCTTGCCCTTATTGGCGAAGCTCATGATGTCGATGCCCTGGTGGCAGACGCTGGTGCAGACATTGCAGCTGATGCACTTCTTTTTCTCGGCCACGATGCCGAAGCGCGAGAAGCGGGCGTAGATGTGCATGAGCGCTGCCAAGGGGCAGGCGAAGCGGCACCACACGCGGCCCGAGAAGTGGAAGTAGAGGCCAAAACCCAGAATGCCGGCCCACAGGAGGTCGACGAACCACGCGTAGTTGACGCCCGGTAGATAGCCGCCGTACTTGCTGGTATTCAGCGACCCCTTGAAGATCGCCTCGGCCGAGGCGAAGCCGAACCACCCCAGCACCCGCAGGGCCAGCAGTCCGAAGCAGAGAAACAGGAAGGCCTGGCCGATCATGTTCAGCCGGTTCCAGAACGGGCCGTGGGGCATCTTGTGCCGTTGGGTGTCGCCCAGGGTTTCGGCCATCGCACCGCACGAGCAGATCCATCCGCAGTAGACGCCCTTGCCCCAGAAGTAGATCGCCGTGGGGATGAGGACGAAGGTCTGGGTAAGGCTGATGATCAGCCAGGTCCACATGGGTTGGTCGGTGAAAACGTTCCAGAGAAACAGGGGCCAGGCCAAGATGAGGCCAAAAGCACGCCAGTATTCTCGGCCGTGGGGGTCGTAGTCCACCGCGGGGAAGAGCGCGTCGGCGAAAGTTTTGCCAAAGCCTGCGTCGAAGAGCCCCCAGTGCCCAAGCATGGGGAACACGATGTAAGGCAGCAGAAACAACGGGATGCACTGGATACACATCAGGCTGATCGTTTGTTTGGTGACGTAGGGCGTGCGTCGGCGGCGGATCCGCTTAATTCCGAAGACCACGATCAGGGTGCAGTACAGCAGGCTGAACCAAAACCCTGGAGACCCGGACGACAGGGTGAAGGAGCCGATCGGGTTGGACGGGTTAACAAAGACGCCGCCGAAATCGGCAAGCCATTGGGGCAGGAAGTGGGGGAACCAGTTGCGGTCGGAGAAAAACTCGGCGATCGGCAGCCACGTGCCCGGCTTTTTCCACTGGTAAAAGAATGTGAAAGTGACGAGCATGATCGCAAGGGTGATCCACCAGCGGGTGTTCTTGTCGCCGCTGACGGTGACGCCGCTCTTGCGGAAGAAGTCCAGTGGGGCTTCGCGGCCGATCAGGGTGAAAACGCTGTCGTTTTCAATGGTCTGGTCGTTGCCGTCCGAATCGGTGATGACCACCGCGTCTTCGCGGATCTCTTTGGGCTTGCTGGCCATCATCAGCCGCACGGTGCCGTTGCCCGCCCCGGCTTCGAGTTCTTTGAGGCGTTCGACGTTTTCGGGCTTGGGCCGGTTGAACTCGGCCTTGCGGTAGCTGAGGGTGACGTTGGCCCCGCAATCGGCCAGCGCGTTGGCGGTTTCCATAGCGCTGTCGCCGCCGCCGACAATCAGCACGTTTTGGTCGCAGTAGTCTTTGGGGTCGTGCAGACGGTTGAAAACCTTGTCCAGGGTTTCGCCCGGCACGCCGAGTTTGCGGTAGTTGCCCGAGCGGCCGATGGCCACGATCACGCGGTGGGCCTTGATGTTCTCGCCCTTGGGGATGGCCAGCTCAAGCAGCTTGCCGCTGCGCTGCACGCGGTCGACGTGGGCCTTGGTGATCTCGATGCCCTGGTCGAGGGTTTGCTCGGCGAGGTCTTCGAGCAGGCCCTCTTTGATCTCGGACTTGGCGTTGAACTGCAGGTCGCCCGCCGGGGTCATGTCGGTGGGGTAGGTGAAGATCGGCTTCTTCTTGGGGAAGTTCACGATCGTCGAGAAGGGCTGGGCCGCTTCGACCAGCACGTAGCTGAGGCCGCGCTTCTTCGCCTCTTTGGCGGCGGCAAACCCCGAGACCCCGCCGCCGACGATGGCCACGTCCACCACGGACGCGTCGGTGGTGTCGCGGTCTTGGAACGACGCCTCGGCGTCGAGGGTCATCACGGCGCGGGTGCCGGTTTCGGCCGAAAACTTAAGCAAGGGCACGCCGGTGAGGTCGCCGACGATAAACAGGCCCGGCACGTTGGTGCGGCCGTCGGGCTGGGCCACGGGGGCACGCTCGACGGTGCCGGCGGGCCATTGGGTGTGGAGCCAGTGGGTGTACGAGGCGACGGGGTTGAAGGCCATGGGTTGGGGGTTCCGAGAGTGAAGCTGGATACGAGCGCAGGGGCCAAAACGAGGTTGGGGGCTTATCGGGCATTTTACCTCCCATGCCGTGCTAATATTTTTAACGTAGAAGCCCGCAGTGTTATAACACGCCGGGGCTTTGCAAGGCGACCGGTTGCGCCGCGCGCCGGGCGTAAACAGAACGGCGCTCGCAGCGGCGTTGAACCGTAAACTGTGGGCTTCTTGTTTTGTTTTGCCACTTCGTGATCTTGATGGCCCTTCTCTTATGAATGACACCCCGACTTCGCCGAGTTCCCATCCGATGAGCAATGACGTGTCGGGCCTGCCCTGGCCGCGTCGCTATGCCGCTTATGCCAAGGCCTCGGGGCCCGGTTGGTTGCAAGGGGCGATCACCTTGGGCGGGGGGTCGCTGGCCGGAGCGCTGTTCTTGGGGCTGATCGCCGGGCCGGGCTTGCTGTGGCTGCAGCCTTTGGCGATGGCCTGCGGGGTGGTGACGCTGGGCGCGATTGCTTACGTGACCCTGGCGACCGGGCGGCGGCCCTTTGGGTTGATCAACGAGGCGGTGTCGCCGGTGCTGGGCTGGGCCTGGCTCATCGCCACGATCATGGCCAACGTGGTGTGGTGCATGCCGCAGTTCAACCTGGCGGTGGCGGCGGTGCGGCAGAACCTGCTGCCGGTCGTGGCGGGGGAGGGCGGCGGTGGTTTCCTTGACGGCAGGGTGGGCGTGGTGCTCATCAGCGCGGTGCTGCTGGTGGTGGGGCTGGGCTGCAACGTGGTGTACAACTCGGGCGGGCGGGGCGTGCGCTGGATCGAGCACGTGCTGCGGGTGGCGGTGGGGCTGATCGTGCTCGCGTTTATTTTTGTGGTCGGTGCGCTCATCGCACGCGGCGGCCTGGACTTTGGCTCCGCGCTACGCGGCATGGTGCCCGACCCCCGCAACCTGTTCAATCCCTCGGCGACCTACACCGCGCTGATCGAGGCGGCCGGGCCGCACGCGGACTACTGGCGGGAGATGATCGTCAGCATGCAGCGCGACCGCATCGTCGCGGCCTTTGCCACCGCGGTGGGCATCAACATGACGTTCTTGCTGCCCTACACGCTCTTGAAAAAGGGCTGGGGCACGGCCCAGCGCGAACTGGCGATTGTCGACCTGGCCCTGGGCCTGCTGATTCCTTTTGTGCTGGCCACGGCCTGCATCACCCTGGCGTCGTCGACGGCCTTTCACGGCAAGACCGCCGACGTGTTGGCCCAGGACGGCACGGTTCAGCCGCACATGGCCGGGGCGTTTCACAAGGTGCTGGACCGCCGGTTGATCCACGCGAATCCGGCGCTCAAAGGCGACGCCGAGGCGCTGACCGCCGCGCGTTTGGCGGCCCCCAAGGGCGAGCGCGAGCTGGCGGCGATGCTGGCCAACCGCGACAACTTCAACTTGGCGTCCACCCTGGAGCCGCTGGCGGGCAAGACCGTTGCCCAGCTGGTGTTTGGCCTGGGGGTTTTGGGCATGGCCACATCGACGCTCATCGTGCTGATGATGATGAACGGCTTTGCGTTCCGCGAGCTGGTGAACAAGCCCGACAGCGGCGGGGCGTACATGGCCGGCGCGTTGGTGGCGGGCATTGCAGGGTTCTGCGGGCCGTTTGTGTGGGGCAACAGCGACGCCCGCGCGGCGCTGGCGATCCCCACGTCGGTCATCGGCGGCAGCCTGCTGCCGATTGCCTGCTTCGCGTTCCTGCTGCTGCTCAACTCCAAGCGGGTGCTGGGCGATGCCGCACCCCGCGGCACGGCGCGGCTGGTGGTCAACGTGTTGCTGGGAACCGTCACGGCCATCACCGCCTTCGGCAGCGTGTGGGTGCTGCTGGGCAAGGGCACCTGGGGCACCTCGGGCGTGGTGCTGCTGGCGGTGCTGGCGGTGCTGGGGTTGATCGGCTTCGTGCGGCGCCAGAGTGCGTCGGCTTAGTGCGTGGATGATCGGGGTGCTCGCCAAGCCGTGGGCTTGATGAGGGAAGCCTCGGCCGACCACTGACATGCGAATCCATTGAGAAACACCCGCGGCTTGCCGCGGGTGTTTTTTAATGGGCGGGCGGCAAGCCCACGCTACGCCCTCGCGCGGCAAATGCCTTGTTGTGTTCGAGGCGACCAAGGCAGGTCTCACGCAGTGCCGCAGAGTTCGCAGAGGGGCAGACGCAAGCGGCGGCGGGAGGCTGCAAGTTGCTCTTGCCTTTCTCTGCGGGCCCTGCGGCTCTGGGTGAGTAATGGTTCGTGTGCAATTCGGCAGGCGTTCGTGGTCGCGAACAGGACGTCTGGGTGGCTGGCACGGGAGATCGCGGAGTATGGCCCCGGGCGACACCATGCGGATGAACACGAAGGCGCAAAGGCTCAAAGGCACGAAGAAGACCAAGAAGGTGGGTTCGGAATCGAAATCTCCCTGCCTTTCTTTGCGCCTTTGAGCCTTCGCGCCTTTGTGTTAATGAAACGGGATGTCTGGATGCCGCGACGCCATCACCATTTTCGGCAGCGTGTGGGTGCTGCTGGGCAAGGGCATCTGGGGCACCTCGGGCGTGGTGCTGCTGGCGCTGCTGGGTCTGATCGGCTTCGTGCGGCGCCAGAGGGCATCGGCAAGCTTGAAGTAGGGTGGGTCAAGGCTCGGCGGACCCACCGTTGTGCGAAGTCGCCGGGCCTTCGGCGGCGGGTCCCATTGGGGGATCAAGCCGCGGCACGGTGGGTCCGCAAAGCCTTGACCCACCCTACGAAAGCCACTCGGGCATGCGGGCGTGCCGCGTTTGGGGCGACGCGCCCGCATGCGTCTTCGCGCGGCGATCAAGGCAGGTCTCACGCAGAGCCGCAGAGTTCGCAGAGGGGCGGACGCAAGCGGCGGCGGGAGGTTGCAAGTTCCTCTTGCCTTTCTCTGCGCCCCCTGCGGCTCTGCGTGAGCTATGACCTGACTCACGGCCAATAGCACAGACATGAACCCGGGCCCGTTGATTGCGCGTTTTCAAGTGGAATATCAGCGCGGCGGACCGGTTATCCTCGATGTTGTGCCGCTAACCCACACTGACACATCATGGTAATCCTAGACGTCGGCGACTATCGGCTGGAAATGAGCGACGCCCCGCCGCACTCGGAGGGGTCGGCCGACAACGTCCACACTTATGATCGTACGTACAGGTTCGGTGATGATGCGGATTGGGTTTCGTCTCGTCATGCCATCCGAGTCACGGTCGACGATGAAGTGGTTGGCTCATGCCTGCTGTCTGCCGATGGCGGGGCAACGGGTGTTCATGACCACATGGCCATCCAACACAACGGTGTTTGCTTTATCGCAGTTGGGCTGTTCATTGCGGCACTGGATGTTCCATCATTGGAACTCAAATGGGTCACGCAAACGGATGACGCAGCTTGTTTTGGCGTTTACCACGCGGTGAAGCACAACTGCCTGCTGTCGCACGGTGAACTCGTCATTGCTCGCGTGGCATACGATGGTGAAATCGTTTGGCAGACCGCTGGCGATGACATATTCACGAACGGATTTGAACTGCAAGACGATGTGGTGCGTGTTGTTGATTTCGAGGGCCGGGAATACGTCATTGACATCGGAACCGGTCGAGACATCGTGACATGACAAAACGGACATCTGGGGGCTTGGCGGGAGATCGGAGAGCATGGCTCCGGGAGGGTGCCGGCGCCTAGCCGCCAGATGCATTTGACCGGACGCCTTCGCGTGTAGACTTTTTCTGCCAGAGTCGCGGCTTGTTGTGAGGCGGTCCGGCAACTGACCCGTGATACGTTATCCACCATGAGCGTTTACCCTCCCTTCACTTCGGCCAGTGTTCAACAGATGCTCCGTCATCTCGAATCGTTTCACGAGGGTGCTTTTGATGCAGCGGACGAGCACTACCAACAGACCGGTCAAAATCCGACCTGTGTTGATGCTTTGGCATCAGACGTTTATCGCAGCGGTTTCGTAATGGCGTTTGATTGGCCGAGTTGGGATGTCAAGCAAGCCCTAAACGATATTGATACGGCGGACCTCGAAACGCTCCGTAAGCTTCTCACCGTCTTCGTTCGCAAAGAACGCTTCTGCGGCGGATTTTTGGCGGGGCTCTGCTCGAACGGTATGGTTCAGAAAATTTTGCTTCGATTGGAGGTCGTAGCGGGGCAGGGTGGATAACCACTCGCTGCAGTTGGCCGGCACGCCCGCGGGTTAAACGAACGTCTGGGGTACGACGTGCTATTAAAAACACCCGCGGCCTCGGCCGCGGGTGTTTTTGAATAAGCAAGGGTGTCGTGGCCGGCACGTCGCCGGCGGGGCCATCAGTGACCGGCCGTTTCCAACTCCCGCAGCATGACTTTGCGGAAGCGCACTTGGGGGCGGTCGGTGCGGTCGCCCACGCCGTGGACCTGCAGGCCGATGTGACCGCTTGGGGTGAGCGTGTCCATGAGGTTGGCGGCGGGCACGCCGTTGACCCAGGTTCGGATGACTGGCCCATGGGCCAGAATGCGTAGCTGGTTCCACGTGCCGGATTTCCACGCGTCGCGGGCGGCGGGGGCGGCGATCAGTGGGGCCAACCAGCCGCGGCGTTTTTCGTCGTAGATGCCGCCGGTGAAGCGGCGGTCGGTGGGGTCGATTTCCATTTGATAGCCGCGGATGCGGCCGTCGCGCTGCCCCACGCCGCCGTCGACGTGGCTGCGGATCTGAACGCCCGAGTTCATGCCTTTGTGCTGGTCGGTCGGGGCGTCGGTCCAGACTTCGATTTGCAGCTCGAAGTCGCCGTAGGCCTCGCGGGTGACCTGGAAGGTGTTGCCGCCGCTGTTGGCCACCGCGGTGCCGGTCAAGATGCCGGTGGCGGGGTCGTAGTTAAACAGGCTTGTGCCGCCGCACAGGGCCCAGACCGAGGCGTCGTTGGACTGGGCCAGCAGGTCGACCCAGGGGCCGGCCTCGGCTTGGCCGAGCGCGTCCAGCGGCGCGACCCATACGTTGCGTAGCCGCTGGGGGGTGGCGCCGTGGACATCGGGGTGGCCCAGTTCCAGTGGGGCGGGTTCTGCCGGTCCAGAGCCGTCCACGATCACGTCGTTGTAGATCAGCTTGCCGTCTTGAATCAGCGTGAGGCGGGCGGGGTGGTGGTCTTGGGCCGGCTGGAACCAGAGGTCTTGGGCGTGCCAGGCCGGGGCCTGGGAGGTGTCGGGTTTGTGGTCGTT
>JALZVY010000095.1 GCA_023300125.1 Phycisphaera sp. | reverse complement strand
CCACGGCCTCCGCCGCCGCCGGATCCGGCGGGCTTGAGGCTGAGGCTGATCTTCTTGTTTTCGGCGTCGTAGCTTTTGACGCGGAACTCTTTTTCGTCGCCGATGTTCAGGATGTCGGCGACTTTTTCGACCCGGCGGTCGCTGAGTTCGCTGATGTGGCACAGGCCTTCGACGCCCGTGTCGAGCTCGACGAAGGCGCCGAAGTCGGTGAGGCTGGTGACTTTGCCTTTGACCATGCTGTCGGCGGCCAGTTCGCCTTCGCCACCGGTGGCCCAGGGGTCTCCTTGGGCCTGCTTCAGGCTCAGCGTCATGCGGTTTTTGTCGGGCTCAAGGCGGATGATCTGCACGGTGATGACGTCGCCTTTCTTGACGACGTCTTCGACGCGGTGGATGCGCTTCCAGGCGATCTCGCTGATGGGCATGAGGCCTTCGATGCCGGCTTCGACTTCGACAAAGGCGCCGAAGTTGGCGGTGCGGGTGACCCGGGCGGTGACTTGCTCGCCGACGGTGTACTTGCCGGGCACCTGGTCCCAGGGGTCGGGCAGGATCTGCTTCATGCCCAGGCCGATGCGGTGCTTGCCGCGGGATTTCTCGTTGGGTTCTTCGATCTTGAGCACTTTGACGGTGACTTTGTCGCCGGCTTTCACCACGTCGCTGGGCTTGTTGACGTGCCCGTGGGCGAGGTCGGTGACGTGCACCAAACCGTCGATGCCGCCCAGGTCGATGAAGGCGCCAAAGTCCATGACCTTGGAGACGATGCCGTCGCGCTCTTGGCCGACTTCGAGCTCGGCCATGACCTTTTCGCGTTTTTGACCGCGTTCGATTTCGAGGTAGTTGCGGCGGCTGAGCATCACCTTTTTGGCGCGGCGGTCGACTTCACCCACGCTGGCGGTGAGCTTTTGGCCCACGAACTGTTCCAGGTCGTCGACGTGGAAGACGTCGACTTGGCTGGCGGGCATGAAGGCGTTGACGCCGTGGGGCATCTCGAGCTCGAGCCCACCCTTGTTGGTTTTGGTCACCCGGGCTTCGACCACGCTGCCGCGGACGATGTTTTCCCACGCCGCGAGCGAGACGGCGCCTTCACGTGAGAGGTAGGCCAGGCCGCTGGCTTCGTCGATTTTGTCCAAGACGAAGTCCATGATCGAGCCCAGTCGCGGGGCGCGTTCGAACTGCACGCCGGGGACGATGCCTTGCAGCTTGGCGCCTTCGCTTAGCGGCAGGCCGCCGGTGATGTCGACGAAGACGTCGTCGCCGCGCAAAGAGGCGATGCGTCCGCGGACGATGGTCTGGGCTTGAGGCTGGCCTGGGGCGGCCGCGGGGGGGGCGTCGTTGGGGTCGGGCTCGGCTTCGACCAGCGATTGTTCGACCAGGGCTTCGACGCCGCCTTCGCCCATGGCGGCGTCAAGCTCGGCCTGGACTTGGTCGTCGACGCTGGCTTCGGCCGCGGGGGCGGCGGGCGTGGGCTCGGCGGCGGGGGTGGCCGCTGCGGCGGGGTCGACGGCGGGGGTGGCGTTTGCGTCTTGGGCGGTTGGGTCGGCGTGGTCGTTCATGGCGTTGAGATGTCGTTGGGGTGACGAGGTCCGGATGAGTGACAGGGCGTGGCCTCAAGCGGCCGCGCAGCATTCCAGTCTACCGGCCCAAGGCCCGCGGCGTGCCACGGATTTGAGACCGATGCTTGGAGGGCTGAGGCTTTGTTTATGGCGCTGGGGGCTTCACGCTCACCCCTGGGTGCCCGCGGATCACGAATCGCAGGGGCTTGGCGGCCCAGGGCCCGGCGTAGTCCACGCCGATCCGGGGGCAGGCGACGATCTTCGCCGGTTCAAGGGCCTTGGGCTGGGTTTGTTCGATGAACAGCGTGGGGCTTTCCATGAGGTCGGCGCCGTCGTGGTGGCGTTGAATCGCGAAGGCGGCACCCAGCTTGCCGGGGCCCGAGCACAAGCCGCGGTTGTTTTTGGCCTTGGGGCGGTCGGCCCGCATGGCGTCCAGCCCCTCGGTGGGCTCGACGGCGCGGAGGAGCACGGCCTGGGGCTGATCGACCCGGTCCACGACGATGTTGAGCATGTGGTGGATGCCGTAGTTCAGATAGACGTAGGCGGTGCCGCCGTCTTTGAAGACGGTTTGGGTGCGCGCGGTGCGGCGGCTTTGGTAGGTGTGGGCGGCCTGGTCGTCGTGGCCCAGGTAGGCCTCGGTTTCAAGGATGATGCCCGCGCGGCGCTGGCCGTCGACGACGTGGACCAAGCGCTGGCCCAGAAGATGCCGGGCGACGGTGACCGGGTCGCGGCGGTAGAAGGTCCGTGGGCAGCGCATGGGGTGGGCAGGTTCTTAAGAAGGACGCGGTAAAGGACGCGGCCGATGCGGGCACGCTCGCCCGGCTGGGGGTGGCGACGAGCGATGCGGGGCTTGGGTGCGGGTTTTGAGGACGCGGCGCTTGGCCAACCCGCAACCTCGAATCCCACATCCCTGGCGTAAAGCCTTACGCGTAGGAGTGAAGCCCGCTGAGCAGCAGGTTCACGCCCCAGTAGGTCCAGAGCATCACCACAAAACCGATGACGCTGAGCCAGGCGGTGACCAGGCCGCGGTCGCGGACGCCCAGGCGTACGTGGATGGCGATGAGGTAGACGATCCAGGTGATCAGGGCCCAGGTTTCTTTGGGGTCCCAGGCCCACCAGCGGCCCCAGGCGTGGTCGGCCCAGTAGGCGCCCAGCAAGATGCCCACGCCTAGCAGGTAGAAGGCCAGCTGCATGAGGGTGAGCTGGGCTTTGTCCAGGTCGGCGAGCATGCGTTTGCGGCCCGCGGTGGCCGGGAGGTCGGGCGATGTGCTGGCGGTGTCGGCGGACGGGGCGACGGGCGGGGCATCCATGCCGGCGCTGGCCAGCACCGCGGCGTGGCGTCCGGGCACGTAGTGGGCGTAGAGGTAGGCGAGGCTGACGAAGAAGCTAAGCCCGATGAGGCTGTAGCTGACCAGCACCATGTTGACGTGGACGTAAAGGATGCGGCTGGTGGCGAGGATGCCCGCGACTTGGCCCACCTCGTTGCTGGGGATGGCCCAGAGGTTGGCGGTGAGCAGGCTGACGGTGCCCAGGGCCGCGGCGGCGGTGCCGAACACGAGCATGCGCTTGGCAAACAGCATGATCACGCCCACGATCACGGCGAACAGCGAGATGGCGATGAACGATTCGTACTGGTTGTGGATGGCCCAGCGCCCCGACAGCACAGCGCGGATGGCGAAGCTGGCGGTGTGGGCGCCCAGGCCCAGCAGCAGGGCGGCGATGCCAAGCAGCCGCAGTGTGCCGCGCCCCGTGGCCATGGCCAGCAGCAGCAGCAGCGTGGCGATGGCGTAGAAGACGTAGCCGATGGTGAACTTGCCTGTGGCGTTGTAGATGCGTTCGAGCGTGCCGCGGTAGGCCGGGGGGTATTGCTCGGCGTTGACCTGCGGGATCTGGTGGGCCAGTTCGCGCAGCAGCACGTTGACCGATTCGGCCTCGCCGGCGCGCCACGCCGCGGCGAGCTGGGGCCAAAGCTCGGGCACGCCGGCCACGCCCGTGCCGGTGGACGCGGCGATGGCGTCGGGGCGTGTCCAGTCGTCGCTGCCGGGGGCCGGGGCCATCAGGCGCAGGCGAGCGGCGGTGTTTTGCCAGTTTTGAAAGGCGAAGAAAAGCTGATCGCGTCCTTTGGCTTCTTCGCGGCTGGTGTCGGCTCCGCGATACACCGCCTGCACCGGGGCGCTGACGAACATGGCGGGGGTGAGCCGGCCGATTTTCAGCCAGCGTTCTTGCTCGGCGGGTTCCAGGTGGGCCAGCAGCCGACGCCGCAGGGGCAGCACCTCGGCGTGCAGCAGCGGCTTGTCGATGTACCACGCGGTGTTGAACGCCAGGTCAAGCAGCGTGAAGACGGGGTCGTAGCGGTAGGACTTGCGTTTTTTGGGTTCAAGCGTGAGGGTGTCGGCGCGGGTGTCGCTGAACGCCTCTTTGCCGTAGATGCTGCGCAGGTGCTCGCGGGCCAGGGTGTCCAGGATTTTGATCCGGCCGTTGTCAAAGACCGAGAGCTTGCGCAAGGCGCCCAGGTCGAGCGCGTCGGCGAAGGCCTGGTGCTGGGCGTGGGGCAGCGGCTTG
>JALZVY010000094.1 GCA_023300125.1 Phycisphaera sp. | reverse complement strand
AATTCGTCCATCACCGTTTTGCCCAGCACCACGGCCCCGGCGTCTTCAAGGCGCTGCACCGCGGTGGCGGTGAAGGGTGAGCGGTAGCCCGCGAGCATCTTGGACGAGCAGGTGGTGTGGCCGTAGGACGTGCAGAACAGGTCTTTGACCCCCAAGGTGACGCCCGCCAGCGGGCCGGTGACGCGGCCGGCGTCCACGCCCGCGGCGGTTTCCAGCGCACGCTCGGCGAAGACCTCGTGGTAGCTGTGCAGCGCCGGGTCGTGCTGGGCGATGCGGTCCAGGTAGGCCTGGGTGAGCTCGACCGACGACACGTCGCCGCGCGAGATCGCGTCACGCTGCTCGGTGAGAGGGGAGTGCAGCAATTCCATTTAGGCACCCCCTCCTTGGCCCAGCACCTTGGGCACCTTGAAAAAAGCGTCTTGGCGGTCTGGGGCGTTTTGCAAGGCGGTGTCGGGGTCCAGGGTGGGGCCGGGGATATCCTCACGCAGCACGCTGTGGCGGTCGCTGGCGTGGGCCAGAGGCTCCACGTCGCTCACGTCCAGCTCGTTGAGGGTGGCGATGTGCTTGATCACCGCCGCCAGCTGCCCGGTGAACTGGGCAACCTCGGTGTCGGTGAGCTTCAGGCGGCTGAGCTTGGCCACCTGGCGGACGTCGGCTTCGGAGATCGTGGGCGGGGCGGGCGTGGCGTCTGGCATGGCGGCGATGATAACGGTTCGGCCAAGGCGTTATCATCCGCTATGCCCAGTCCTGAACCCGATCTTTTAGAGTGCTTCCCCAACCCCAGCCCGGGACGCTCGTTCGTCATCGAGCACGTGTCCGAGGAGTTCACCAGCGTGTGCCCCAAGACCGGCCACCCGGACTTCGGCAACGTGATCCTGCAGTACGTGCCACGGGCGGGTTGCATCGAGCTCAAAAGCCTGAAGATGTACTACCAGAGCTTCCGAAACGCCGGGATTTTCTACGAAGCGGTGACCAACCGCATCGCCGACGACCTGGCGGTGGCCATGGAGCCGGTCTGGATGCAGATTGTCACCGACTGGAAGGGCCGGGGGGGCATCCGCAGCCGCATCACCGTGGAAGTGGGCGAGCACCCCGACGACGCCCCGCGCAGCGGCGGCGACATCGACGACCCCGAAGACGACGACCGCCTGCCTCCGGGCTACTAGTGCGTCCGGGCCGCGGCGGCCCCCATTGGGCCCGCGATTTCCGCGTCTTGGGCCAAGCCTGGCGTGGGGGGCGCAGCGCCGTGCTAAGATTCGCAAGACGGGTCGACGCACCCGCCCGGCGAATGCCGACATGACGCCTTTCACACCCCGACCCCATCATGACTGAACGCGACGTCCTGCCGCCTGACCGAAACTCGGTCACCCACAAGTTCCAGATCATGGGGCACGAGGGCTATCTCACCATCGGGCTGTTTGAAAACGGCGCCCCCGGAGAGCTCTTCGTGAAGATGAGCAAAGAGGGCTCGACGCTGTCGGGGCTCATGCAGGCTTTCTGCCGGGCCTTCTCGCTGGCCTTGCAATTCGGCCTTCCGTTGGAAGAAGCCGTGCGCCGCTTCAAAGACATGCGCTTTGAGCCCATGGGCACCACCGGCAACCCCGAGATCCCCGAAGCCAAGAGCATCATCGACTACGTGGCCCGCTACCTGGAACACCAGTTCTGCAACAGTGCCGCAGACCGGGCGACCAAGCCCGCCGCGTCCTGATCCCCTGCTTCGTTAGCCCACCTCGCTCCACCCCGCCCTGCTCGGATCCATCCCCATGTGCGGTATCGCCGGACTGGTCTCCCACACCAACGTGAACCAGGCGCTGTACGACGCGCTCACGGTGCTTCAGCACCGCGGCCAAGACGCCGCGGGCATCGCCACCGATGACGGGGGCAAGCTGCGCCTGGTCAAAGACAACGGCATGGTGCGCGACGTCTTTGGCGACGTGGACATGCGCTCGCTCATGGGCACCACCGGCATTGCGCACTGCCGCTACCCCACCGCCGGGTGCAGCTCGTCCACCGAGGCCCAGCCCTTCTACGTCAACGCGCCCTACGGCATCTGCCTGGCCCACAACGGCAACCTCACCAACGCCTCGGAACTGGTCAAGCAGATTTATCGTGACGACCGGCGGCACATCAACACCTCCAGCGACAGCGAGGTGCTGCTCAACGTCTTCGCCCACGAGCTGGCCGCACACCTGGAGCCGCGCCCCACACCCGAAAGTATTTTTGGGGCCGTCACGCAGCTGCATCGGCGCTGCCGCGGGGCCTACGCCGCGGTGGCCATGATCATCGGCGGAGGCATCGTGGCCTTCCGCGACCCCCACGGCATCCGCCCGCTGGTGTTTGGCGAACGCCACACCATCCACGGCGTGGAAACCATGTTCGCCAGCGAGTCCGTGGCCCTGGACGCGCTGGGGTTCACCGTCGTCCGCGACGTCGCCCCGGGTGAAGCGGTCTACGTCGATCAGAACGGCACGCGGACCTCCAAGCTGTGTGCGCCCGACGCCACGCTGAATCCCTGCATCTTCGAGCACGTCTACCTCGCCCGCCCCGACTCGGTGTGCGACGGCATCAGCGTTTACAAAGCCCGCCTGCGCATGGGCGAGAAACTGGGCGAGAAGATCCTGGGGCTCATGCCCGACCACGACATCGACGTGGTCATGCCCATCCCCGATTCGGGCCGCACCGCGGCGCTGAGCATGGCCCACGTACTGGGCGTGAAGTTCCGTGAAGGCTTCATCAAAAACCGCTACATCGGCCGCACCTTCATCATGCCCGGCCAAAGCGAGCGGGTTAAAAGCGTGCGCAAAAAACTCAACCCCATCGGCCTGGAATTCAAAGGCAAAGTCGTGTGCCTGGTCGACGACTCGATCGTGCGCGGCACCACCTGCCGCGAGATCATCGAGATGGCCCGCGACGCGGGCGCTAAAAAGGTCTACTTCTGCTCCGCCGCGCCCGCGGTGCGGCATCCCAACGTCTACGGCATCGACATGCCCGTGGCCACCGAACTGATCGCCCACAGCCGCAGCCCCGAAGAGGTCGCCGCCGAAATCGGCGCCGACTGGATGGTCTACCAAGACCTCAAAGACCTGGAAGACTGCGCCCGCGAAGGCAACACCGCCATTTCGCGCTTCGAGTCGTCGGTGTTCAACGGCGAGTACGTCACCGGCGACATCGACACGGGCTACCTCGCCGACCTCTCGCAGCACCGCAGCGACGTGGCCAAAGCCGACCGTGAAGCGGCGAACGTGTGATTGTTGGTGGGCTTGGCTTGGCGGGGTGGGTTTGGGGATTTAACGCCAAGACGCCAAGACGCCAAGAAAGGCAGTTTTGAACCGCAGAGGCGCAGAGGCGCAGAGGATGCAGAGAAGGGAAAAAAGGGCGGTGACGGCGGCGGGTGTCGGATCCTTCTTGGGAACGTAAGCGTTTGATTTCGTCGTGGTTTTGTCTTTGCTGTGGTAGCGTTGCAGTTGAAGCGAGTGAAGGGTTGCCGCTTGGTTTAAACTGATCCCGGTCTGTTGAGCACGCCGAATCCGTGTAACAACAGATCTGTTCAATCAACTGGTATCATGCTTAGCTGAAAATGAAAAATGTTCTAATTGGAAATGGCGTCGCGATTCAGTTTGGCGGAACGGCGTACCTTAATGAAAGCATAATTCAACGAGCTATAGAGAACATACGCTCAGGAAACTTCCCGTCGGAGCTCTATCCAAACGAATGCGCTGATTTCGTTGAACAACTTCAGCGTGAACACGGCAAAGCGTTGAACGGTGAATACGACCAACATGTATTCACCACTTACGACCGAGCGTCGCTTGCCGACTTCAAGGCGCGATATGAGAAGGGGCGGGAGTACGCGATCGGCGAGATTGGGTTTGAAGACTACTTCCTTCTCTTTGAACTCATCCACAACAAACTCGAAATCCAGAATCCAGAGCGTTTCAATTCACGTGGCGTTCTACGGCGAATGTTCCTCGACTCGGTGTTTAATGGTGGTGAAATCGAAACGTACCACAAATCGTTTCCAGTGAAATTTGTTGATTGGTTGAATCAGCACGGCAACTTATTCACTACAAATTACGACTCCAATATCGCCGCGGCCACAAATGCCTATATTTACCATCTTCACGGATCGTTTGGCGTGCTAAGTGAAGCATATGATCCGAACAGCTTTCGCAATCAACTTCAGGACGATTTACTCGATGGGGAGGTTATGGATGAATCCTATCCGCATCTTTACTCAACGTGTTTGGTCTCGTATGTAGGTGATCTGAAAGCGCATTCGATGGGGCGATCTTCACTCGCCAATAGCGGGATGCGAAAATTCGTGGACGGGTACAACAACGATCCGGCAATCCGGAAACAGATTGACGAGATGGACGAATCCAATGTGCTAGTAAAACGTCTCAAAGAGGCGGTCAAGCTAAAGGTGGAGAATCCTGATCTTGAGCACGGTGAGCAATATCCACACGATCGGTTGAGTCGCATTGCCGGAGAATTGTCTATTCTTGGGCTTTCGCCGAATAATGACGGGCATCTATTCACACAGATTCTCAAAAATGATCAAATTGACGAAATCGTGTTTTACTTCTTCGGTGACACCGAGGCTGCAGATGCTTCAAAACGTTTTGTTGGCAAGAATTTGACCCTGGTAGATGTTCGCGAGTTTTGGGCCGAAATGAAAGGCTAGGCGTATCATGATAACAATGCGTTGCGCACGGAGACACGGGCCGCACGGCATTTTCTGCTTGCATGTCTTTCGCCGCGGCCCGGTGAACGTTGACGTTACAAATCAGCAAAAGTTTTTTCTTGGCGTCTTGGCTTCTCCTGTCTTTCCTTGGCGTAAGTCCGTTCGGGTCTGCGATCTCACCCACGCTCAAGGTTCGGATCTAGCCAGCGCTTCGCGCAGCGATGTCTTGCGACCGCATGATTTCGTAATTTCGCAGTGGTCTGCTCCGGTATAGTGGTTGATGCCGGTTTTGGTTGAAATACCAGCCCCGCCGGCCTGGTGAGTATGCCGAATGCGTGAAACAACAGATCTGTTTAATCAACAGTTAGCTGGCTATATGTACCACACACATTTCTTCGTCGTCGTTCTGCTGATCGCCGTGTTGGCCGGTTGCAACCCAATCGGTTCCAACTGCGGTGGGTATCTGTCGCAACCCGAAGAGGCACGAATTGTTATCTCCGACGAACCCATGGCAAGCTTTGACTCCGAATCCCGGGACATCCTGTTTCGGTATCTCGCTGGCAATCTCAGATGGGAGATTCGTCAAGAACGTGGAATGAGATATGCCGTACGGCGAGAAAAAGTCGATGGTGATTACCGAACGACACTCAACGGCTTCTACAGCAACTTTGAAGACGATTCCGTTCGTCAAACTCGCGTGCTAATAGCTTTCGAGAAGCCGTACGGATTCGGGCGCGACCGAGGCAATATTACACGGGCTAAGGCTGGTTACGACGATGTGGCCGTGATTGTCGAAAGCTCACATTTAGGTGCGCCTGGTAACTCGTCATACGTCATCATCGAAGGCCAAAACGTATACCTTGAAATCTATGAACAAGCTCCCGAGGTTGCCCGCCAGTTTACGCAGAAAGCAATGGCGGAGGTATTTGCCGAAATGACCGACGTGCTGAAACACCGAGACGAAATCAAAACGACGGGTGTGATGCCCGTGGAGTCGCGTTACCCAACCACACATCCGAGCGCCGCGCACTTCACCGTTTCCGATGGAATGCAGCCGGGGATATACCTGCTCAACGCAGCAGTTGCCCCAAGCGCCGCCGGATACATTTACGCAAGGGTCTATGACGAATCTGGACAACGATTATCCGAGGATCGACTGGCAACCCGTTCGATACGCCATGTGGGCTGGTCTGACTTTGGCCAGACATTCTTTCCATACAATGCAGAAGTGACCGTCTACGAAGGAGACTGGAGCAACAAATACGAAGCGAGGTTTGAACTTTGGTACAAGCCGGAACAGGGAGATGAATCAAAGGTGGCGGAAACAACCAGAATGATCAACGGCTGGGAACGCTAAGAGCGCCAGCTAACAATCCGATGCACCCGAGCGGCGAAGTCGCCCGTTTTCAGTTAGATAATCTCTCGTCGCCGCCGTGCGATTGGTGACGTTCCAACCCATCCGAAGGTCTTCTTGGCGTCTTGGCGTCTCCTGCCTTTCCTTGGCGTAAATCGGTTCGGGTCTCCAAACTCACCCAAGCCAACGGTGCAGACGTAGCCAGCGGTTCGGGGCAGTCTGTGTCGGTCCCTGCGGATTTTGGCGCGACACCAGCCGGCCGGTCGCGGGCGGTGGCGTGACCTCTTACAATCCCCCGCATGGAAGCAGGAATCGTCGGTCTCCCGAACGTGGGTAAATCCACGTTGTTTAACGCCCTCACCGCGGCGGGCATCCCTAGTGAGAACTTTCCGTTCTGCACGATTGAGCCCAACGTGGGGGTGGTGCCGGTGCCCGATGAGCGCCTGGCGATCATCACCCAGTTCATCCCCCCGCAGAAGTGCATCCCCGCGAGCCTGCGGCTGGTGGACATTGCGGGCATCGTGAAGGGTGCCAGCGACGGCGAGGGGCTGGGCAACAAGTTCTTGAGCCACATCCGCAACGTGGACGCGATCCTGCACGTGGTGCGCTGCTTTGAAGACGACGACATCGTGCACGTGGACGGCAGCGTGGACCCGATCCGCGACATCGAGGTGATTGACACCGAGCTGATGCTCAGCGACCTGGCGACGGTCGAAGGCGCGCTCAGCAAGGCCAAGCGGGCGGCCAAGAGCGGCGACAAAGA
>JALZVY010000093.1 GCA_023300125.1 Phycisphaera sp. | reverse complement strand
CGGCCGCAAGCGGCGGCGGCCGGTGCGCCGGGCGGTGCTCACATTGGTGGTGCTGGGCGGGCTGGCGGTGGCCGGGGCGCTGGGTCTGGACCAGGTGGGGCTGCTGCCCGAATCGATCGACCGCTGGTTGCCCGAGGTGGGGGCCATGATGGATTGGGTGGCGCCAGCCCCGGAGGCGGACGCGGAGCCAGCGCCGGCCCCAGCGCTAGCCCCCGTGCCGGATCCGGTGCCGACGCCGGCTCCTTAACATGGCCGCATGCAATCATCTCTTTTTCGGATCGCGGCCCGGGCCGCTGGACGCGTTTTTCGCCCGCTTGTGGGTGGGGTTCTTGCCGGCGTGTTGTGCCTGACGTCGGGCTGCGGTTTTGAGGCGCCCGCAGACGAGTCGGCCCAGGGCGGCACGCTGCGGTTTATTAGCGAAGAGGTGATCGACACCCTGGACCCGCAGGGCACCAGCTGGCTGATTGATTTTCGCGTGATCGAGTGCCTGTTTGAGCCGCTGCTGCGGGCCGACCCGGCGACCGGTGAACTGGAACCCGCGGTGGCGGCGGCGCTGCCGGTGGTTAGCCCCGACGGGCTGACGTACACCTTCACGCTGCGCGACGACGCCAAGTGGTCCAACGGCGACGCGGTGCGTTCGGACGATTTTGTCTACGCCTGGCGCCGGGCGATCATGCCGGACATGGGGGCGGATTACAGCGGGCTGTTTACAGAAATGGTCGGGGCCGAAGACTTCGTGTCGTGGCGCGTGGATCAATTGGCGCGTGTCGCGGCCGGTGAACTGGAAGCCCAGGCGGCGTGGGACGCGGCCCAAGAACATTTTGCCCAGACCGTGGGCCTGGCCACCCCCGACGAGCGCACGCTGGTGGTGTCGCTGCGTCGGCCCGTGGCGTATTTCAACGAGCTGGCGGCCTTCGCGGCCTTCATGCCGCTGCACGCGCAGAGCGCCCGGGCCTTTGAGGAAATCGACGCGGGCTCGGGCACGGTGTCGCTGAAGCGCGGCTATTTCACCGACCCCGCGGTGCTGGTGGGCAATGGCCCGTACCAGCTGACCAAATGGGTGCGCAAACAAGAGCTGGTGGTGGACGCCAGCCCGAACTACTGGGCCCGCGCCCGTGTGGCGAATGCGCGGGTGGTGGTGCAGGTGGTGGTGGATCCGGTCACGGCGCTCTTGCGCTACAACCGCGGCGAGGTTGACTGGTACCCCGGCGTGCCCACCGCAGCGCCCCAGGCCGCGGAGCTGGTTGCCGCGGTGCGCGACGGGTCGCGCACCGACGTGCACTACGGCCCCGCGGCGGGCACCTACTTCTACTTGTTCAACTGCAACCCCCAGGTGAACGGCCAGCCCAACCCGCTGGCCGATGCCCGGGTGCGGCGGGCGTTGTCGATGGCGGTGGACCGCAAGCTGCTGGTGGAAAACGTCACCCGGCTGAATCAACCCGTGGCCAAAACCTTTGTGCCCCCGGGCATCTTGGCGGGCTATGCCCCTCCTGTGGAGGCGGGCGTGGACTTCGACCCCCAAGGGGCCAAAGCGCTCTTGGCCCAGGCGGGCTACCCCGATGGCGAAGGTCTCACGGGCCTGAGTGTGCTGGTGAACAGCGGCGGCGGCCACGACGTGCCGGCGCTGGCGATCGCCAACATGTGGCGCACGCACCTGGGCGTGGCGGTGGCGTTGGAGCAGGTCGAAAAGACCACCTTCCGCGAGCGGCGTCGCAGCCAGGCGTTCACCATCTCCCGGGGCGGGTGGTTTGGCGACTACCGCGACCCCACCACGTTTTTGGACATGCTGCGCACCACCGACGGCAACAACGACATGAAGTACGCCAGCCCGGCATACGACGCGCTGCTGCAAGAAGCTGCCGACGAACTGGACCCCGCCAAGCGTTTGGCCAAGCTGGCCCAAGCCGAGGCGCTGATGCTGCGCGACCAGCCGCTGATGCCGCTGTACGGCTACACCAACCTGGAGATGCACGACACCAAGCGGCTTAAGGGCCTGCACCCCAATCCCTGGAACGTGCGCCGCATCGACGCGATCGAGGTGGTGGATGGCGAAACGCGTTGAGCGTAAGGGTGAGCTATACAGCTTTTAACGCCAAGGGCGCCAAGACGCCAAGAAGACGCAAGCGGAGGCGTGAGTCTTGCGAGCACGGAAGCGCACTGCGTTGCACCAAACTCTCTGGGCCTCTTGTTAGAGGCCTGTGAAGCCACGCCTTGGAGCCGGAGCGGTGGCGCGTTGAAGTGAGGTGAAGCACCCCGCGTGTAGGCATTGCTCACGGCGGAGCGGTGCGAAGATCGCACGCCTCATGCTTTCCTTGGCGACTTGGCGTCTTGGCGTAAACAACACAGGCGACGCGCCGGTCCGCACTACTCGTCTTTCTTCTTGCCCAGCCCCTCTAGGAATCCGCCGAGCTTCTTCTCGACGCCGCCCAAGGCGTCGTCCAGTTTTTTCTCTGCGCCCGCCGCGGCATTGTCGAGTTGGCCTTGGACTTCTTGCAGCTTTTCGCCGGCCAAGCCTTCCAAGTCGCCCATCAGCACGTCGAGGTTGGGCACCACGCCGCCTAGGCCCTGGGCGGCGTTGAGCATGATCGTTTCAATCACGATGTTGATGACGTCTTTCATCTCGGCCCCGCGCACGTCGGTTTTGACGATGTCGGCGATGGTCAGGTCGATGGTTTGGGGGCTGAGCCCGGGCAGGGCGATCTCGCCCAGCACTTTGGTGTTGGTCACCGACAGGCTGTTGACCACAAAGCTTTTGCCCGCCCCCGAGGCGTCTTCGGCGGGTTCTTCGGCGGGCTCGCTGCCGTCGCCCTGAAGCATGTTGACCAGCTCCATCACGTTCAGCTTGCCGTCTTTGAATGCCACCCGCACCGTGCAGCCGTCGATGGCGACCTTGGGCACCACGATCTCGTCGCCCATCACCGAAAGCGTGTTGACCTTCACGTCGGCCTTGCCCAGGTTGAAGATCTCGCCGTCGAAACCTTCGGGGTTGGCCAGGGACAAGCCCGTGAGCGTCGCTGCGCCGCGGAATGGACGCAGGCTCACGCCTTCCAGGGTGGTGGCCACGCCGGTGCCCGCGGTGCCTTGGGATTCCACCAGGCCCTTGACGATTGGGTTGAGGGCGAAAAAGACCACGGCCAGGGTGACCACCAGCAAGATGAGGACAACGGCGCCGCCGCGGAAGATGAGCTTTTTCATGGGAGAGTTCTTTCGTGGATAAAGGGCCGGGCTCGGCGTGGTTCCGACGTGGTGCCGACACCCCATATTATGCCCTACGACGCCTTTTGCCCCCACGGACCTCGGTTTCGACCGGAAGAGACCTGTATGAACGAATCCCAAGCGATGCAGCGTGCCCTGGAACGGGCGGCCCGGGCCCGCGGGCTGGCCGAACCCAACCCGCTGGTGGGCTGCGTGCTGCTGCGCGGCGGCGCGGTGATCGGCCAGGGCCACCACGAGTGCTTTGGCGCCGCCCACGCAGAGGTCAACGCCCTGGCCGACGCCCGGGCCCGCGGCCACGACCCCGCCGGGGCCACCGCGTTGGTCACGCTTGAGCCGTGCAGCCACACGGGCAAAACCGGGCCCTGCGCCGATGCGCTGATCCAGGCGAAGGTGGCCCGCGTGGTGGGCGCGATGACCGACCCCGACCCGCGGGTGAGTGGCCGCGGCTTTGACCGCCTGCGCAGCGCGGGCATCGACGTGGCGGTGGGCGTGGAAGAAGCCGCGGCACGCGATCTGAATGCGCCCTTCATCAAGCGCGTGACCACCGGGCTTCCTTTTGTCACCCTCAAGTGGGCCCAGACCCTGGACGGCGCCACCGCCAGCGCCACGGGCCACAGCCAGTGGATCAGCGGGCCCGCGTCGCGCCGCCGCGTGCATGAGCTGCGGGCGGTCAGCGACGTGGTGATGGTGGGCAGCGGCACCTTTTTGGCCGACGCCCCGCGTCTGACCGCGCGCGATGTGGCGGTGCGCCGGGTGGCGCGGCGGGTGGTGGTCAGCCGCAGCGGACGGGTGTCGTCCGAGCAGGCCGGCGACATCGAGGTGATGACCGATCCGCTGGAAGAGGGCCTGCGCCGGCTGGCCAGCGAGGGTGCCACGCACGTGCTGGTCGAAGGCGGGGCTCGGCTGAGCGGCGAACTGCTTAGCGCCGGGCTGGTGGACCGGGTGCTGGTGTTTGTGGCCCCGTCGCTCTGCGGCGACCCCAGCGCCCTGCCCGCGGTGGTCACCGGTCCGTGCCCCACCATGGACCAGGTGAAAAAGCTGCGGCTGTGCGCCGTTGAGCGGGTGGGCGAGGACGTGATGCTGGACTACCGCGTCGGGGGCCGGACCAAACCGAAGATTGATTAGAGCATTTTGCGTTGAACCTTTCGCATCTGCCCACAGCGCCGCCGCCCCGTGAAGCCGGAGCCCGGCAGATGTGGAAGGGCCGACGCAAAACGCTCTAAGGCGAGGCCCTGCGCCCATGGCTCACGCCACCGGATCTGGGAAGCGTCCGTTGGTTTCGAAGCTCTCGGCGCGAAAGGTCAGACGCTGGGGTTCCTGGCCCGGCGGGGCGTGTTCAAAGGTGATCTGATGCTGGTCGCTGGCCATCTTCCAGGTTTGAAAGGCGGTGAAGACGGGCGTTGCGGTGGCAAAGGCCGCGGGGGTGAACACGCCCACCGCCGTGCCGCCTTGGGGGTCACGGGCCGAGCGGTAGGTGAATGCTTCGACGCCGGCTTGGCGCATGCGGGTGCCGGTGGTTTGGGCCGCGTGGTAGGTGTCGGCCGCGGCCAGCGCGCGGTGGTGGCGGGCGAACGCGCTGGCGGTGAGGTCCAGCCCGCGCGGCGTTTTGACGCGGACCGAAAAAGCGGTGAAGCGGTTCTGCGTCGGTTGAGCGGGGGCGCGGCTCTGTCGCCAGTTGGCCAAGAGGTAAAAGGCCTTCTCGGCCAAGGCCGTGGGGGGGGTGTGTGCGCCGTACCAGATGCCGCGTTCGTGCCGGCCGCCAAACCGGCTGCCGTAGCGCAGCGGTGGGTAGCGAAACGGCGTGGCCAGCAGGTAGTGCAGCCCGCGAAACGCCGGCTCGCGCTCGGGATCGGGGGCTGGCGGCTTGGCGGTGTCGATCAGCCGTTCGAGCAGATCCTGCTCATCGTCGGTCCGCGTGAGCGGCCGGGTGATGATGTCGGACTGATCCTCCACCACGCGCCAGGCCACGCCGCGTAGTGACGCGGTGTTGTTTTCAATTGCTTTGACCGAAACCGCCACGTTAACCCCGCATCGCGTCGAGGTAGGCGCACACCTCGACCAGCCCCTCGACCCGCTCGATCAGGTCGACCGGCCGCGCCCCAAAGTGGTCGTGGTCGTGGGTCAGCCAGGCCACCGCCTGGCCCACGTTGCCACCGTAGAGCGCCACCAGCGAGCGGTACATCCGCAGTAGCAGCAGCGCTAGTTCGCCGTCTTTGCCCCGTGGGTTGAGCGGCCGTGCGGGCATGCGTGACACCGTGGCCGGGCTGACCCCGATGATCCGCGCGAGCTGGGTTTTCGACAGATTCAAAAACGTGCCCGCGCGCAGAAACGCCTCGGTCAACACCTCCGGGGCCGCGTTGTCGTCGCGCGGGTCGGTGGGGGTGGGGTTGGGCAGGTGGAGGGCGGTCATTGCATATGCAATAATATCAAATATACTTGCATGTGCAAGGATTTTAAAGTCGGATTCCGCCCCCCTCCGCCCCCCCTCCTCAAGCCTGAATCGGGCCAAAGAGTCGCCCCGCCGCTTCTCATTGAAGCGTTCTGGTCATCAGACTCCGTCCGCCGGTGAGTCGACGTTCCATGCCTCGGGGTCGGGCTCTTCTTGCTGCAGCTCCGACAACACCTGCTTTGCTGCGTCTTCGTCGTGTTCCAGCACCTTGACCTGAACCCAGCCCAAGGATTCGGTCCGCATGCCGGCGGTGAGTGCCCCGATCACGACAGCAGGGATGCCCGCGTCGGTCAACACGTGCACGCGCAGGGCGGCGCTGGGCTCGTCCTGGCAGGAGAACACGCTCACGAGCTTCGTGTGGTCCAGGTCGTGTTGGTCGGTGTCGAGGTTCATGGGCATAGTCTACGCCGCGCGTATGTCCCGACGACGGGCCGGATCGCCCTTAGAACGCGAAACGCACGCCGGCTTGCACGATGTGATCTTGGGCGTCGTCGGCGAGGTCGCCGGTGTAGCGGGCAAATAAACCCCAGCGGTCGCTTTCACTCGGGGTGAGATCCACGCTGACGCCCAGTCGCACCGAGCTGCGGCTGCGGTCGGGTCCGGAGGTGGAGAACGCGTTGGCCGCGGCCCCGGAGAACGCGCTGGTGGTCGAAGCCGAGTCGTCCAGGTGCTGGAACGCCCAGCCCACGCGGGCGGCGGGGGTCAGCCGCCAGCCGTTGTCCAAGACGTAGTCGGCGGCGACCTGTACCCCCAAGACCGAGGTCAAGAACGTGTCGGAGCTGCCGCGGGCGGTGAGGTTCAGAGCACCGGCGCCCGACTCGGTGGAGCCGTCGCGGTCGAGGGTGCTGACTTCCAAGCCGACGAAGGGCGAGATCACCCGGTGGTCGTTGCGGTCCCATTCGTACAGCGCTTCGAGGGCGCCGTAGAGGCCCAGCGCGTCGAACTCGCCTGCGGCGGTGCCCGCGGCGGTGACGCGTGCGGTGTCGAAGGTGAAGGTGCTGATCGACGCGCTGCCGTTGATGCTCCAGCGGTCGCTGACGCGCTTGGAGCCGTACACACCGAACTGCAGGTTTTCGACATCGGCGTCGTCGTTGAGGTTGTCGATCTCGACCTCGGACTCGGTGAAACCGATGAAGAGCCCCGCCACCGCGTCGCGGGGGGTGTCGGCCCACTCGGCGCCCAGGCTGATGCCGTAGGTCGCGGTGTCGAAGCCGAAGCTGGTGCTGTCGCCGTCGATCTCGCCGAACTGGCCCACGGCCTGGACCCAAAGCGAGGGCGCGTTGCTCTCTGCTGCGGGGATGGACAGGTCGGCGGGGGCTTCGGTTGCGTCGGGGGTGAGGCCGGATTCCAGGCCCTGGGCGATGGTGAACCAGGCGGCGTCGGCGGCTTGCTGCGCCGCGGCTTGCTGCTCGATGGATTGACGGGCCAGCGACCGGCCGGTGAGGCCCCAGACCCGGGCCCGGGCGGCGTTGGCCACCAGCTGCTGGGCGGTGTGGCCTTGGAATGCCGCGGCGTTGACGACGGTGTTGCCCTGGGATTCCAAGGCGTTGCTGACGTCGGCGCTGGTGTTCAGGGCGTTGATGATCGGGGCGCTGGCCGCGGCGTCGTCCACGGCCAACTGATCCAGGGCGGCGCCGGCGGCGGCGCCGGTTTGGGTGATGCCCTGATCGGCGAACTCGGCGACGAAGTCGGTGAACACCACGCCCAGCGTGTCGCGCGGACCGCTGGTGTCGACGCTGAGAGTGGCGCCCGTCAGGCTGCTGCCGGTGGCGAACACGGTGGTGGTGGTGTCAAAGCTGCCGCTGATGGTTTCGGCGGTGAGGAAGGTGCGTGGCGCGGCGTTGACCGCCGATCCGGTTGCCAGTTCGACGAACTGCACCGTGCCCGCGAGGTTGGCGTCGCCGGTGATGTCCAGCTGGTCGATGGTGCTGGCGTCGAACTCGATCTCCAGTGTGCCCGCGGCGTCTTGGGTGAAGTCGCCGGTGACCTCCAGGGTGTCGATGGAGTTGCCCGGTGCGACCGTGCCGCCGGTGTTGGTGAGGTTCACCACCGTGCCGTTGCCGCCCAGCGTGGCCCCGGCCTGCACCAGCGCGTTGCTGGTCAGCAGGGCGTTGACGTTCAGCCGGCCGGCCGTGGCGGTGAGATTGCCGCTGAAAGCACTGTTGCCGGTGAGATTGAGCGTGCCGGCGCCGGTCTTGGTGAAGGCGGCGGCGTTGGTGCCACCGGCCAGCGCGGTTTCGTCAGCGAAGCCCGAGACGTCGAGGGATTGGGTGACGGTGGAGGCGACGTCGAAGGTGAGGGTTTGGCCGGTGCCCTGGGCAAAGATGAGTGAGCCTGCGGCTTGGCCATTGGTGTTGCCGATACCGCCGGCGACGGTGTTGCCCGATGCGGTGGTGGTGGCGGTGTTGCGGACGGTGACAGTGACGCCGTCGGCAACAAAGACGGCAGCTCCGAGGCCGGCGCCCCCGCCGCCCCCACCGGTCAGGCTAAAGCCCCCGAAGCCTTGGCGACCGCTGCCTCCACCCAGGCCCGGGCTGCCTGCAGAACCCCCGAAGTTGCCGGTCCCGCCGCCGCCTGAGCCGCCGCCAAAACCGCCATCGCCGCCGTCCCCGCCGATAGCGTTCCCCCCTCCGCCTCCGCCTCCGCCGCTGCCGAACCCGCCGTCGTCACCGGAGCTTGCGAAGCTCCCGCCGGCGCCTCCGCTTCCTCCGAGATCGCCTCCGCCGCCGCCCCCCGCGTTCGCGGCGGCTCCGGCGGCCCCACCCGGCCCGCCGTTGCCCCCGGTTGCGACGTTATCGACAAATTGGATGTCTTCGAGAACCAGGTTGCCGGCCTGACCCAAGACCGCGCCCCCGGCTCCGAGGGCACCACCGCCGCCACCGCCGCCGGGGTTGCCCGCCCCGCCGCCGGAACCCTGAGCCAGCCCCTGGCTGAGCGTCAGGTCGCGCAGCGTCACGGTTTGTCCGCTCGCATCCACCATGAAGATCCGCGTGGTGTTGCCGCCGCTGACGGTGATGCCCTGCCCTGCGGCGTCGAGGGTGACCGCCTGGTCGAGCAAAATCTGGCTGCTGAGGGTGATGGTCTGGTTGTTGAGCGCGGCATCAAAATCGATGACCCCACCCGGGGTGGCGTCGAGCACCGCCTGCCGCAGCGAACCGGCGCCCGTGTCGTTGGTATTGGTCACCGTGGTCTGGGCCGCGGCGCCCGTGGGCAGTGCCCACAGCGCGATGGCGGCCAGCAGCAGGCGCGCGGTGCGCGAGGGGCGGGTAACAAGACGCGGGCGGGGGTGATTCATGGCGAGCACCAGATCGATGGAAGGAAGTGTGTGCGCAGCGGCAAAGGCGCCAGCCGCGTGAACAATGTGCGTTGCATATCGCAAAAGGCCTGCGGTGCTCTTGATCTTCGGCGGGGCAATGTTTATCGGGCTTGGCGGCGCACTAAAAAACCGCGGCCTTGGGGGCCGCGGTTGTTTGAGGATTTGGATGAAAGCGCTGAGGCTTAGCCCAGTGCTTTGAACTTGGCGGCGATGCCTTCGGGCGAGAGGCCTTGGTAGGCCATTTGGCGCCACAGGCCGCCGGAGCCTTCTTTGTGGGTGCCGATGTGGTTGTAGCTGCCTTTGAAGCCGCGCTTCAGCAGTTCGGTGCCGAACTTGCTGCCCAGGCCGGTGTTGACGTTGAAGCTTTCGGCGACCAGCACCGCGGGGGCGGCGGCGAGCTTGGCCATCATGGCTTCGTCGTAGATGTTCAGGCAGGTCTTGGCGACCAGGCCCACGTCGGTGCCGGCTTCTTTGAGGCCGATGACCGCGTCCAGCGCGCGGTAGGTGGTTTCGCCGAAGCTGACGATGTAGCCGGCGCTGCCTTCGCGGATGACGGTGTCTTTGCCGGCGTCGAAGCTGTAGCCGTCGCCGAAGACTTCTTTGCCGTTGTCGTCCAGGAGGTCGGGCACGGCGCTGCGGGTGCTGAAGATGAAGCGCAGGCCTTCGTCGCCGTAGATGCTCTTGAGGCACTTGGCGAACTGGTGCTGGTCGGAGGGGAAGTACAGCCGGGTGGTGTCGTGGCCTTCGTCGGGTAGGCCGTTGGCGGCGTACATGTTGTTGATGCCGAAGTGGCAGGTGTTGTCGGCCATGTCGTCGCAGCCGGCGTGGCTGAAGTGCGCGAGCACGTTGCTTTTGTTCAAGCGGGCCATGGTGATTTCGCTGACGCACATCTCAAGAAAAGCGCTGAAGGTGGCGAAGACGCCTTGCTTGCCTTTTTCAAAACCGAAGCCGGCGGCGGCGGAGTAGTTGCCGCGTTCCATGATGCCGCCGCGGACGAAGATCTCGGGGAATTCTTTGCGGATGACGTCCAGGCCGCAAGAGCCTTCGAGGTCGTTATCAAAAACTTTGACGGTGTCTTTGCGGGTTTTCTCGTCGAGGGCGCCGACGATCTCGTTGAAGACTTTGCCAAAGAGGCTGCGGTTTTTGCCGGCGCCTTGGCTGCCTTTGTAGGTGGGGCCGGCGGGGCCTTTGGTGACGTTTTTGAGATACTCGGCGGCGGCGGTGTGGCCGCGCTTTTCGAGATAGTCCACGGCGTAGCTGGCTTTGATCACGTCGTGGCCGTGGGGGCTGCCTTCCAGCGGCTCGATGCCCACGGCCATTTTTCGCTTGTTGACCAGGGCCACGGGGCCGGGGGTGTTGAAGGCGGCGGCCATACGGGTGTAGAGGGCGTCGAGGTCTTCGCCGTCGCCCACGTCGGTTTTCAGGCCGTGGCCTTCGAGGGTGCGGGTGACGTCGTAGCCCTTGAGGTACTGCGAGGGGTGGCCGGCGATGGTGACGTCGTTGTCGTCGATCAGGAGTTTGATGTTGAGGTCTTCGGCGACGCAGAGGCGGGCGGCTTCGGCGTCGTTGCCTTCCATTTGGCTGCCGTCGCTGCCGAGCATGAGCACGGTTTTGCCGGGGTTGGCCAGGGCCACGCCGTTGACCATGGGCCACATGTGGCCCAGGCGGCCGCTGCTGAACTTCACGCCGGGGGTGAAGTCGCGCTCGGGGTGGCCGGGCAGGTGGCTGAGGTATTCGCGGTAGTGGAAGAGCTTGTTGACCGGCAGGTTGCCTTCGAGCACGGCCATGAGGTACTGGGTGGCGACGCGGTGGCCGGCTTCGTCGAAGAAGATGGGCACGATGTCGTCGCCCGCGGGGCCTTGCATGAAGCTGAAGGCGATCATGACTTCGGGCACGGTGTCATAAGGTCCGCCGGTGTGGCCGCCCAGGCCTTTGGCGTCGCCGATGGCGGTGAAGAACACGATGGCGTCGCGGCACAGCTGGATGTTGTGGGCCAGGGCGTCGCGCTGCTCGGCGCTGAGGGTGGGGTTCTTGGGATCCAGCGGCAGCTTTTTGAAGCTGTCGAGCGGGATGGGAAACGTGGCGGTTTCGGTGGCGGGCGGGGCGAGCAGGTCGCTGGACATGGCGGGGTTCCGGGGTGTGGGGTGGCGGTGAGCAGGCAAAACGCCCCGGGGTGAGCCGGGGGAAAGGGCCAATGTTACAGGGCGGTGGCGGGGCCCGAGGTGGGCCGGCGGTGGGTGAGCGCTGGCCCAGCGGCGGCTTAGGGGGTGCCGAGCTGGGCGAGAATACGCTGCAGGAGCTGGGTTTCGAGCCCGGGGTCGCGGCCGATGGGGATCCAGGGGCTGGGCTGGGTGTCGGGATCGGCCGACCCGGGCAGCTCGGGGTCGGTGAACACGCTGCCGTCGGCTCGGCCGTTGAGCCGCCGCTGAGGGGTGTCGCGCTGCTGCATATCGACGGTGACGCTCATGAGGCGGTTGGGGCCGGACTTGGTGTGCCCCGGGGCCAGGGGGTTGATGACCGTGGCAGGGCTGAAGGTGACGGTGACGGTGCGTCGCACGTCGTTCAGGGTGGAGAGCACGCGGGTGTGGTGGTTGGTGTTGCCGGTCTTCCAGGGCTCGAAGAGCGTGGGCGAGCCTTCGGGGGCGGTGGTGACCATGCCAAAGCGATAGTCGGCCCGGTCGATGCGGAAGCCGGACCGACGCAGGGTCTCGACGGTGGTGTGAAAGGTGTGCTCGTATTGGTCTGCGGCGATGTCGACCCCCTGGGGCGGGGGCGGGGGTGCCGGGCGCGGCGCGGTGGTGCAGGCCACGGGGGCCAGGGCGGCGAGCGCGGCGGCGAGCAGCAGCGGCCGCAGGCGAGAGGGGTAGGGCAGGCGTGGCACGCAGATCAGTTTACGGGGCGCTGCGCTGGCGCGCTCTGTGCGGCTGCGGGTTTGGGTGCGTCGCGGCGGGTTGCGCGAAAGACACGACGCAAGACATCGCGTGTCAACGGTTTTAACAGGACGCTACAAAACTCTGGCGCAGGCGAGGTTCAGCAAGAATTTCGTCTCGCGAGGCGGCTGAAGGAGCCCCAGCCTTGGCTGCGGGGACTGAAGCCAACGTCGCGAGACGTGATCTTTACCGATCCACAGCCCGCCAAGCGTTTTGCAGTGTCCTGTTAATACGTGTTGCGTTTGTGCAGGGCCAGAGGGCCGGTGCTGAGCGTGGCCAGCAGTGCGGCGACGCGGGGGCCGGTGTCGCCGCTGCCGTAGGGGTGGATCAGGTCGTCGGTGTTGAGGCTCAGGGCTTCTTGCAGGGCGGCGCCGATGTCGGCGGCGCGGTGGCCGCAGCTGATCACCGAGGTGGGTGTTTCGCGGCCGCTTTGGCGCTGGCCGACGTTGACCGCGGGGGTGCGGCAGGCGGCGGCTTCGATCAGGCCTGCCGAGGAGTTGCCCACCAAGGCGCGGGCGCCTTTGAGCATGGCGACAAAACGCGGGCGGGTGAGGTGTTCGATGGGGGTGATGCCCGCGTCGTTGATGGCGCGGCGGATGCCTTTGGCGCCCGGGTCGGCATTGGGGGCGAGCACGATGCGCGGGTGCTCGCTTGTGGCGTGCAAGAGCGCGGCCATGCGGGTGTATTCGCTGTCGTCGTCGTCGCCCACGGGGTGAAGCATGACGATGAGCTGGGGCGCGTTGGGGTCGGGCCCGATGAGGTCCAGGCCGTCGATGGCCGGCGAGCCGACGACGTGCAGGCGGGCGGGGTCTTCGCCCATTTGAATCAGGCGCTGGGCGCTTTGGGCGGTGGCGGGCAGGTGCAGGTGGGCGAGCTTGCTGATGGCGTGGCGCAGGCCTTCGTCGGCGACGCCCTGGGCGCGGTCGCCGCCGTGCAGG
>JALZVY010000092.1 GCA_023300125.1 Phycisphaera sp. | reverse complement strand
CCTGGCGGGCTTTGCCGGGCGAGGCGAGTTCGTTGTCGTGGCCGGGGATGATGCGGTCGGCGATTTCGACGGCTTCGAGCAGGCTTTCTTGGGCTTTTTCGATGTCGAAGGCGCCGCGCAGCACCTGGCCGCGTTCGAGGTGTTCGGCGGTGGCGATGGCGTCGCCGGCGATGATGGTGGTGGCGTGGGGGTAGGCCAGCAAGAGGCCGCAGGTGCCGGGGGTGTAGCCGGGCAGGGGGAAGAGGTCGACGTGGGGGGCGAGGGTGTCGGGGGCGGGTTTGGTTTTTTGCAAGAGCTCGATCTCGGCTTGCAGGATGCGCCGCACGGCGTTGTCTTGCTCTTCGTCGAACTGGGTGATGAGGGCGCGGCCCACGCGTTCACGCTCGGCTTCGAAGACCCAGAGGTTGGCGTGTTCGAAGGCGCTGATGCCGGCGCGGTGGGCGGGGCGGAAGTTGGTGAGGAACACGTCGGTGATGGACGCGGGGGTGAGGCCGGTGCGCTCGGTGAGCCGGGCGGTGATGGCCTGCGCGGGCAGGCCTGGATCGACCAGGATCTTCTTGTCGCCGGATTCGATGAGCGTGGTGGTGGCGTGGGGCGTGCGCGGCGCGGCGGGGGGCTGGTGCTCGTGACGTGAGAGGGTGCCGATGCTGATGATGCGGTGGTTCATGGGGCTTGCGTGGGTTGCGGGTGGGAGATCGGGGGTGGGGTGTTCTTCGGCGGGATCCCGTGCTTAAACAACGGGATCGGGATTGAACCGCCAAGACGCCAAGAACGCCAAGGAGCACGCCAAGGAAGGCCGTGGCCGATGGCGGCGCGCCGCGAGGGGTGGTGGAATTGCTGCGTTGCGTAATCGTTCCATGGCAATCTCTGCCGGACTGAGGTCAAGCCTTCCCTGCGATCTTGCATACCCGCCAGGTGCCTTGCTTGCCTTTCTTGGCGTTCTTGGCGTCTTGGCGGTTAAACCGGTTTGCCTGCCTTGGCTCGGACGATCCAACGGGCCGGTGCCGCTTAAAAAAAAGCCGCGGGCTGTTAGGCCCGCGGCAGTTGGTGTTCTGGTTTCCGCGGCGGTGTTTACTTGCTGAGGAAGTTGATGAGGTCGACCACGCGGTTGCTGTAGCCCCATTCGTTGTCGTACCAGCTGACGAGCTTGAAGAACGTGCTGTCGAGCTCGATGCCGGCGCCGTGGTCAAAGGTGCTGCTGGCGGGGTCGTGGATGAAGTCGGTGCTGACGACTTGGTCGTCGGTCCAGGCCATGAAGCCCTTCATGCTGCCGTTGGCCTGGGCCTTGATGGCGTCGCTGATTTCTTGGTAGCTGGTGGCTTTTTGGGTGACCACGGTGAGGTCGACGACCGAGACGTCGATGGTGGGCATGCGGAAGGCCATGCCGGTGAGCTTGCCTTTGAGCTCGGGCAGTGCCAGGCCCACGGCCTTGGCGGCGCCGGTGCTGGCGGGGATGCAGTTGACGGCTGCTGCACGGCCGCCGCGCCAGTCCTTCTTAGAAGGACCGTCTTGGGTGGGCTGGGTGGCGGTCATCGCGTGGACGGTGGTCATCAGACCTTTTTCGATGCCGAAGGTGTCGTTGACGATCTTGGCCAGCGGGGCCAGGCAGTTGGTGGTGCAGCTGGCGTTGCTGATGACCTTGGCGTTGGTGTCGATCTTGTCGTGGTTGACGCCCATGACGACCGTGGGGACCTGGTCGGGGGTCTTGGTGGGGGCCGAGATGATGACCTGCTTGGCACCGGCGGCGATGTGCTTGGCGGCACCGTCGTAGTCGGTGAAGAAGCCGGTGGACTCGACGACGTAGTCGACGCCGATGTCGCCCCACTTGAGGTTGGCGGGGTCACGCTCGGCGGTGGAGCGGATGGTCTGGCCGTTGACGTAGAGGTTGGTGTCGTCGCTGGTGACTTCGCCGTTGAAGCGGCCGTGGATCGAGTCGTACTTCAGCAGGTAGGCCAGGGCGTCGTTATCGAAGAGGTCGTTGATGCCGACGACTTCGATGTTCGGGTTGTCCTGGGCAGCGCGGAAGACGAGGCGGCCGATGCGGCCGAATCCGTTGATACCGATCTTGATCGCCATGGCGATTTACTCTCCGGTTGAGGGGGGGGAGGGGGTGGGTGACCCGGGTTCGGGCCAGTCCCGCAGTTTAGCTTCCCAACGCTTTCCGATCAAACCGTGGGCGTTAAGAGGCAATGGGGGGCTGGAACGGGGGCCGGCGTGCCACGGCGGGCTTTGCGGGGGGATGGGCCTGCCTGGCGCCTGAGAGGCGTGGCGTCACAGCGTGGGGCACTGCCTTGGGATCGGGTGGTCATCTAACATGCCCCGATGCCGCTGCTGCCTTTTAGTTCTGAGCCCGACCCGCCGATGCCTGGCCGCCGGGTGGCCCGGCCCGAGGCCAAGGCCGATGCGCCGTGGTCGGTGAGCACGCTGGCGGGGCATGTGAAGCGGGCGGTGCAGGGCGGGCTGCCGGCCCGGGTGCGGGTGGTGGGCGAGGTGAGCAATCTGTCGGACCGCAACCACTGGTATTTCAGTTTGAAGGATGCCGATGCCTCGATGCGGGCGGTGATGTTTTCGTCGGCGGCGCGGAAGGTGGGCTTTCCGGTGGCGTCGGGCATGGAGGTGGTGGCGACCGGCCGGGTGGATTTTTATCCCGCGCAGGGCAGTGTGCAGCTGTATGTGGATCGGCTGGAGCCTGTGGGCCAGGGGGCGCGTGAGTTGGCGCTGCGGGCGCTGATGAACGAGCTGCGGGGGGCGGGGTATTTCGCGCCCGAGCACAAGGCGGCTTTGCCTGCGGTGCCGCGGCGGGTGGCGGTGGTGACCTCGCGCAGCGCCGCGGCGTTGCAAGACGTGATCGACACCGCGGCGCGGCGCTGGGCGGGCTGCGAGCTGGTGTTGGTGGATGTGCGTGTGCAGGGCGACGCGGCGGCGCCGCAGATTGCCGCGGCTTTGCGCGAGCTGTCGGCCAGCGGGGCGCAGCGCGGCATCGAGGCGGTGATCTTGACCCGTGGCGGGGGCAGCATCGAGGACCTGTGGGCTTTTAACGAGCGGGTGGTGGCCGATGCGCTGCGCGACTGCACGCTGCCGGTGGTGGCGGCGATTGGCCACGAGACGGACACGACCATTGCGGAGCTGGTGGCGGACCGGCGCTGCGCCACGCCCACCCAGGCGGCGATGACGCTGATCCCCGACGCCGCGGTGCTGCACCAGCAGGTGGAGCAGTTGGCCGGGCGGCTGGCCCTGGCGCTGCGGCGCCGGCACGAGGTGGCCACGCACCGGGTGAACGCGGCGGCGGGGCACCCGCTGTTTCGCCGGCCCGAGACGTTGGTGACGGTGGCGCGCGGGGCGTTGGAGGCGTTGGCGGCGCGGCTGGACGCGGCGCCAACGCGCCAGGTGGGCGAGGCGCGGCGCCGGCTGGAGGCTTTGGCCCGCACGCTGGACGCGGTGGGGCCGCGTCACGTGCTGGCCCGGGGGTATTCGATCACCCGCGGCCCAGACGGCGGGGTGCTGATGGACGCCGCGGCGGTACGCCCCGGCGACATGCTGACCACGGTGCTGGCCGACGGGGAGGTGGATTCGGTGGTGGGCGGCGATGGGCCGCCCCGCCCACCCAAACCGTCGGCGCCGCCCAAGCGGATGAAGACCTTGAACAAGCCCGGGACCGACGAGCCGATGTTGTTTGCCTGAGGGGCCGGTGATGGCGGTTCGGGGCGGGCTGGCCATACAATGGGCGGCTGCCTCCACGCCCATTTTCCCCGTGATCGAAACAGAACCCCATGGCCAAGAAGAAGACGTTTGAAGCATCGGTGGAAGAGCTGGAAGCGCTGATTGAGCGGATCGAGGCCGGGGAGATCGGCCTGGAAGAGGCGCTGAAGCACTATGAAAAGGGCACGCAGCTGATTGCGAACTGCCGGGGCATCTTGGATTCGGCCCAGAAGAAGATCGCGGAGTTGACCGGCGAACAGGATTCCGGGGCGGGTTCTGGGGCTGGGTTGGGGTCGGGGGACGGCTGAGGCCTGTGGGCCGTGCGGCGGTGGTGGGGTGCGGGGTTGACCGATAGAGGGGCACTTTTAGACACACAACGCTTTGGCCCCTTTTGGCTCTTTTGCCCATGCTCTCTCCCGAACTCTTGGCCCTGATCTTTTTGACCCTGTGGGGCGCGTGCGTCGGCAGCTTTCTGAACGTGGTGATTTACCGCGTGCCCGAGGGGCTGAGCGTGGTGCACCCGCCTTCGCGCTGCCCGGGCTGCGAGAACAAGCTGGCGTTGTATGACAACGTGCCGGTGCTGGGCTGGCTTTGGCTGCGGGGCAAGTGCCGCAACTGCAAGATGAAGATCAGCCCGCAGTATCCGCTGATCGAGGCGTTTACCGCGTTGTGTTTCTTGGGGCTGACCGCGGCGTATTACTTCACCGCGCTGCGGCCGGCCTTCGCGAGCATGGGCATCGCCGGGTCGTGGCCGGTGCTGGCGGTGCACCTGGTGCTGCTGAGCGCGATGATCGCGGCGACGGTGATCGACGCCAAGCTGTTCATCATCCCTTTGGGCATCACGTGGGTGGCGGCCTTGGTGGCCGTGGTGGTGATGCCGCTGGCGGTGGGGGTGGGCTGGGTGCCGGTGAGTGTGTCTTTTCAGGGCACGCAGTGGGAAGAATTGGTGCCTTGGGTAAGCCCCGAGTGGCTGGGCGTGTCGCTGGGCGGGGGGCTGGGGCTGTTGGTGGCGGTGGTGTTGCTGCATCTGGGCGTGCTGCCCCAGAGCTTTTCCGACGAGCCCGAACTGCCCGAAGGTGCCGACCCCAACGACCCGGAACACTTTTTTCTGCACCCGCACCCCAAGCGGGAAGTGGGCAAAGAACTGATCTTTTTGGCCCTGCCGGTTTTGGGGGCGTTGGTGGGGTATGTCGTGGGGCCGATGGTGGTTTCAACCGAAGCCCCATTCGAGACTTGGGACGCGCGGGCGACGGGTTTCGAGGAACTCGCTCGTTTGGCCGAAGCGGCATCGACGGGAGCTCTTGAAAACACCTCCAAGATGACGTTCCTGATGGGTGACCTCGCCAATGTCTCAAACGTCCCCAGTTGGCTGCTGGCCTTCGGCGGTGTGCTGCTGGGCTTCCTCGTCGGCGCGGCCGTGGTGTGGTTCACCCGCATTTTGGGCACGCTGATGTTCGGCAAGGAAGCCATGGGCCTGGGCGACGTGCACCTGATGGCGGCGGTGGGGGCGGTGATCGGTTGGCGCGACGTGACGCTGGCCTTCTTCGTGGCCCCGTTTTTGGGGCTGCTGGGCACGGCCCTGATCGCGGGCTTGGGGGCGTTTAAGAAAGGCGGCATGCGGCCGGTGCCTTATGGCCCGTATCTGTGCGCGGCCACGGTGATCGTGATGCTGCTGCGGGGGCCGTTCTACCGCGTGCTGTTCCCGGACCTTGGGGGCTAAGGCGTGTGCCGGGCCCGGGGCCGTGGGGGATGGCGCGGCCCGGGGGAGGCTGGCTGGCGAAGAGCGTGGTTCAGGCGGGCTGCCGCGCCGCCCCCGCGGCGTCGAGTTGTTAGACTGGGTTCTCTCGGCGCTTTGCTGAACCTTATTCCCTCACCACGCTCTCCCCGCTGACCGCGGGGCGGAAGGAAAGCGATGACCCTCACGTTTCAACGATCGGTTTTGGCCCTCGTCCTCGTCTCGTTCGCCTTTGTCATGGTCGGTTGCGGCCCCGAGAAGCGGCGTTTGCGTGACGAACGCGATGCGCTGTTCGCCCAGAACCTCGAAGCCCAGCAGACCATCGAAGACCTGCGGCGGAACATCGACGCGCTGAACACCGAAAACGACACCCTGCGGTCGGACCTGGCCGGCGGCGTGCCGGTGCTGGACACGACCGGATTTGAAGGCGTGGGCGGCGGCGTGGAGGTTTCCCAGAGCGCCGGCAAGATCACCCTGAACGTGCCCGGCGACCTGCTGTTTTCTTCGGGCAAGGTGACCTTGACCGAGGCCAGCAAGAAGACGCTGTCGCAGATCGCTTCGGTGATCAACAGCGACTACGCGGGCCGCCGCATCCGCGTGGAGGGTTACACCGACACCGACCCGATCACCAAGAGCAAGTGGGCCGACAACCTTCAGCTGAGCATGGAACGCGGCGCCGCGGTCTACCGCCATCTGGAGAGCAAAGACGTCGCCGCCGAGCTGATGTACGCCTCGGGCTTTGGTGCTCAGAACGCCAAAGAAACCAAGAAGCTCAGCCGCCGCGTCGAGATCGTCGTGCTGCTGTCCGACGGTTGAGCAAGTGCGAAGCGCGAAGTTCGAAGTGCGGACGCAAGCGGCGGCGTAAAGCCCAGCGAGCGTCCGCTTTCGGTTTCGGCTTTCACTTGTCGCTTGCTGTTTCTTAACTTCGCACTTTCCCCTTTGCACTTCGGCTTCCCATGATCGGTGTCTTGGACTACGGCATGGGCAACCTCCGCTCGGTGGAGAAAGCCTTTCTTCACCTTGGCCACGAAGCCAAGGTGGTGGGAGACAGCGCGTCGGTGGCGGCGTGTTCGCGTTTGGTGCTGCCGGGGGTGGGCAACTTTGCCGACGGCATGCGCTTGCTCGATGAGCGGGGGTTGCGCGAGCCGATCCTGAAGGTTGTGGCGTCGGGTCGGCCGGTGCTGGGCGTGTGCATGGGCATGCAGTTGTTGATGACCAGCTCCACCGAAGATGCGCCGTCGGACGACGCCCCGGTGCCGGGTTTGGGGGTGGTGCCCGGACGGGTGCGGGCCTTCACGCCCACCCGCGGCGGGGCGGGCAGCGACGGACGGCCCCGGCTGAAGGTGCCGCAGATGGGCTGGAATGCGCTGAGCTTTGGGGCGGATGCGGATGACGCTTCTGCCCCTGGTTCGCCGCTGATGGCGGGGCTGGATCCCGGGGCCCACGTGTACTTCGTGCACGGTTATTACTGCACGCCCGACGACCCGGCGGTGACCGCGGCGACGGCGGATTACGGCGGCCGGTTCTGCGCGGCCTTCTCGTCGCAGAACGTTCACGCCTGCCAGTTTCACCCCGAAAAATCCCAGGCTGTGGGGCTGAAGATCTTGGACAATTTTGCCCGGCTGCCCGGGGCGTGACCGGCCTGCCCCCGACGGATCTGGATGTCGCGATTGCCGCGGGGTCTGTCGTGGATGCCGCGGGTTTCGCGGCGTTTGGGCCGCTGGCCGATGCCGCCGCATACCGGCCCACCCAGCTGGACCTGCGCGACGATTTGGACGAGCGGGCGGCGTGGCTGGAAGTCTTCCGCTCGCACTTCGTGTCGCTGCTGGTGGAGTTTCGCCGCGAGGCGGCAGAGCGCGGGGCCGAAAGCGGGGCCGAAAGTGGGACCGAAAGTGGGGCCGATGCGGGGGTGGTCGAGGCGACGGCCCGCGGCGTGTCGGCGGCGTTTAACCGCTGGCTGGAGGCCGCCGAGCAAGACGTGAATCTGGCGCACAGCACCCACGTGCTGGACATCTGCAAGGTGCGCGAGTGGTTTCTGCGCGACGCGGGCATCGCCGATCCTTACCGCTTGGCCAAGCGCGAGGCGGTGGAGGGGGCGATGGCTTTGTTGCCCGCGCGGCTGGCAGAACTCGATGCGCTGGAGGGCGTGGAACGGGCCACCGAGGTGATCCGCGGGGTGTTTGCCGGCAACGTGTTTGATCTGGGCGCGGCGGCGACGGTCGAGCGCTTCGCGGGCCGGGCGGTGGACTTTGGCGCGGTGGTGGCCGAGCTGAAGCCGCGGCCTTGGTTGCTGGATGAGCTGGATCCGTGGCTGGAGCGTTTGCAAGGCCCGGCCCACCGCCACGCGGTGCTGTTTGTGGACAACGCCGGGCCCGACGTGCTGCTGGGTATGCTGCCGCTGGGGCGGTTTTTGCTGCAGCGCGGCACGCGCGTGACGCTGGCGGCCAACACCACGCCGAGCCTGAACGACGTGACCCACGACGAGCTGGTGGAGCAGGTGCAGCAGGTCGCCGGGTGGGACGCGGTGGTGGGCCAGGCTTGGGCCAGTGGCCAGTTGGCGTGCGTGGCCAGCGGCTGCGGCACGCCGCTGATCGACCTGGCCCGCGTGTCGCCGCAGCTGGCCGCGGCCTCGGCGGACGCGGACCTGGTGGTCTTGGAGGGCATGGGCCGCAGCCTGGAGAGCAACTTCGACGCGGTGTTTTCCTGCGATTGCCTGCGGCTGGCGATGCTTAAGGACACGCTTTTCGCCGGGCCGCGGCTGGGCGGCACGCTGTACGATTTGCTGTGCCGGTTTCAGGCGCGGGGTTAGAGCCGTTGGCGTCGTTTTTTTTGCTGGCCCCGGGCAATAGGCCCACGCCGCGAGACGTTTGTCTTGGTCTTCTGTTTTTTTTCTCTACGGTTGCCGCCATGTCCCATAGACCTTCTGTGATTTTCCGCCCGCGCACTGCTGGGCCCGTGTCATCGAGCGGCCGACGGGGCTTCACCCTGATCGAGCTTCTGGTGGTGATCTCGATCATCGCGGTGCTGATCGGCATCTTGCTGCCGGTCTTGGCTTCGACCCGCACCACGGCCAAGCGGGTGACCTGCTCGGCGAACCTGCGGCAGCTGGGCATCGCCTTTGAATCGTATGTGCAGGAAAGCAAAGACTTCTACCCCGACGCCCGGTCGATCCCGGCGCCTTTTCTCTCGTTGTTGAGCACGCCGCCGTTGTACGAGTATCTCAAGCAGCAGGTGACCAACGGGTCGGGAGACGGCAAGAGCGATGTGTACCGCTGCCCGGATGACGACACCGTGTTTCCGCTGGCGGACATGAGCTACGTGTATTCCAGTTTCTTGAACGGGTCGACGTTGACCCAGGTGTTGAACCGGCGCTTTGTGCAGCGGTTGGGATTCACCGAGTCGTCGCTGGTGGTGCTCAGCGACTTTGACGGCGAAGAGGGCGGGTCGGAGTTTGGGCTGGAGGACGGCTCGCTCATCAACGTGCCCAAGCGACACTTCAAACGCAATCTGCTGTTTGCCGACGGCCACGTGGACATCGCGCTGCCGGGCTGACGTGCCCCGGGCGACCGTGAGGGGTGGGGTGCCCCCGGAGATGCCTTTTTTCGCTTTACTTACTTAGGAGCCCGTTGTGGCCACATTCCACGTTTCGGAAATTGATGAAGCTGCCGAGCGCCGCCGACGCATGCGTCGGGCGGGGTTTTGGTCGTTCTTGGGCGTGGCGGTCTTGGCGGTGGGGGGCGCGTTGACGTGGTATCTGACGCCCCCGGCGATGCCCACCACGCTGGCCCAGGCCCAGGCGTTGGTGTCGTCGCCGCGGTTTAACCGCCTGAGCAAGCAGCAGAAGCAGCCCTACCAAGACGTGATCCGTGAGCAGTTCGGCTCGCTGGACCGTGACAAACGGCGCGCGATGGCGCAGGAAAACCAACAACTGGCCAAAGCCTTGCGCGACGCCCGTCACGTTCAAATGGAAGCCTTTGCCCGCAAGTTCGCGCTGGCAGACCCCAGCGAACGGGCCGCGCTGTTGGCAGAGATGCCCCGACGTGGGCCCGGGGGGCGTGAGCGTGGCGCCCGCCCCGACGGCGAGGGGCAGGGGAACGACGGCCAGAGACAGCGGCCCGAAGGCGCCGACGGAGATGGCCCCAGCCCCGAGCGCCTCGAACGCATGCGCGAGCGCGTGAACGAACGCGTGACCGAGGGCAGTGCGCAGACGACGCAGTTGATCAGCGAGATCCGCAAAGCCAACGGCCGCGGCGGAGGGCGCTAGATCGCTAGGCCGTTAGCCCCCGGGGATGGGGTGTGGTTTTCTTGGGGGCTTACGCGCTCGCGGTCTCGGTTTCGACCAGGGCCAGATAGTCTTTGCGCAGCTGCGTGGTGAGCTCGCCCGCGACGCCCGTGGCCACGGTGTGCTTTTCGATTTGGGTCACCGGCAGCACGCCCCATCCCGAGTTGGTGAGCAGCACCTCGTCGGCTTCAAGCAGGTCGTCGACGGTGAGCATGCGGCGGATGACTTTCACACCCAGGGTCTGGGCGCACTCGATCACCGCGGCCCGGGTGATGCCCGGCAGCACCGGGGCGGCCAGGGCGCCTTGGACTTCTTCGCCGCGGGCATAAGGGGTCAGCAACTCGCGGTCTTTGACCAGCATCAGGTTGCTCACGGCCCCGCTGGCCAGGTGGTTGGTGATGTTGAGCCAGATGGCTTCGCCGGCGCCCACGGCCGCGGCGCGGCGGAGGCTGCGCAGGCGTTCCCAGTAGTTGAGGGTCTTGCGGCCCGCGGTTTCGTCAAAGGGGTTGGCGCCCGGGCCGTGGATGACGACGCTGATGCCTTTTTCAAAATAGCCGTCGGCAAACTGCGTGGGCTCGCTGGGCACGATGCTGACGGTCTGCCGCACCTTCGGGGCTGCGTCGGGCGGGGTGTCTTCGTCGCCCTTGAGCAGGCTCAGCGAGCCGGCGGTGAGGGTGAGCCGCAGGCGGGCCCGGTCGATTTTGTTGTGGGTCAGGGTCTGCTGCACGGCCTGGGCCAGGGGCTCGGGGTTGAGGCTGGCCGCCAGCCCCAGGGCGTGGGCGGCGTCGGCCAGCCGGGCCAGGTGGGCGTCGAGGCGAAAGACCTTGCCGTGATGGGCCTGGAAGGTTTCGAACAGGCCCACGGCGTGTTGCAGGCCCGCGTCGGTGACCGGCACCTGGGCTTCGTCGGGGGTGAGCATGCGGCCGTTGAGGTAGATGTCCATGGGCGGAATGGTAACGGCGTGCCCGCGTGGCAGGGCGGCCGAGCAGGTGTTCAGGTGCGTGGCGTTCCCGCGGGCCCTGAATCGGCGTCACCTCCAGCGTCTGGGCTGCGGGGCGCACAAGCCCGCGGGCGGCGTCTTTGGCCGGGTGTGAGCGGCCGCGGCTTGCCGCCCGGACGTGCAGCCCCGGGCGCGGGTGCCTTACCCTAAGTGCAGACTCCCCAGCGCTGCCCGACGTCTTTGTGTACGCCGGCGTTGGCGGCACGCGATCGAGCTAGTTTTTTAGGACCCCGCCCATGGCCCCGATGATCGAGACCACGAACCTGACCAAGCGCTACGGCGAGTTGATGGCGCTGAGCAACCTGAACCTCACCATCGAGCAGGGCCAGTGCTTTGGCTTCATCGGCCCCAACGGCGCGGGCAAGACCACCAGCATCAAGATTTTGGCCACGCTGCTGAAGCCGACCTGGGGCGAGGCGAAGGTGGACGGCCTATCGGTGGGGCCGGTGAATGCGCGTCAGGTGCGCTCGATCATCGGGTATGTGCCCGATTATTTTGGAAGCTACGACGACATGGTCGTGCAGGAATACTTGGCTTTCTTCGCCGCCAGCTACGGCATCACCGGCGACCAGCGCAAGCAGGTGATCGGCGATGTGCTGGACCTCACGGACCTGGCGTACAAAAGCGACGCGGAGGTCAACAGCCTGTCGCGGGGGATGCAGCAGCGCCTGAGTGTGGCCCGGGTGCTGCTGCACGACCCCAAGGTGTTGCTGCTCGACGAGCCGGCCAGCGGGCTGGACCCGCGGGCCCGCATCGAGATGCGCGAGCTGTTGAAAGAGCTGCACCTGATGGGCAAGACCATCTTGATCAGCAGCCACATCTTGCTTGAGCTTGCGGACCTGTGCGACGTGGTGGGGGTGATGGAACAGGGCGAGTTGAAGTTCACCGGCACGATGCAAGAGATCTTGGACCGGGCCCAGCAGACCGGCGGCGGGGCGGTGCTGACCGTGGGCGTGGCCCAGCGCCAAGCCCAGGCCGCGGCGCTGCTCAAGACCTTGGCGGGCGTGGCCCAGGTGGAGCCGACCAAAACCGGCCAGTTGAAAGTCAGCTTCGCCGAGCCCGCGGCCGATGCCGCGCCTGGGCCGCCGCCCGCCGCGGCCGTGGCCCAGGCCTTGGTCGAGGGCGGCTTTGCCCTCACCCGGCTTGACGAGCAGCAGGTCAATCTGGAGACCGCGTTTATGCGGCTGACCAAGGGCTTGGTGCAGTGAGGCGGGAGTGGCCAAGTGGCCGCATGACTTGGTGGGTGAGGTGCGCGGTGGGCGCGGTGGGCCAAGCGGCATAGTCACGGGACGCAGGGTTGGGCCTGTTCAATCGGGTGTGCTGATTTGGATTCGTCGCGGCGATGACCGGGGCGTCGCGCTATAGTTATTTCATTGGATGCATCGCATCCCGCCTCACCGTTGCCATATTTTTGCCCCCCCCCCCCCCCCCCCCCCCCCCCCCCCCCCCCCCCCCCCCCCCCCCCCCCCCCACCCCCCCCCCT